>JBDTZK010000019.1:0-11724 GCA_040005195.1 Pseudoxanthomonas sp. | reverse complement strand
GCGTTCGATCACTATTCCGGCGCTATTGGTCACCGCCACCGGCGTTCCCAATGCATCGGTGTGGATGTATTCCACCGTCTGCGCAGCGACCGAAGTCGACATGACCGTAAGCACTAACCAGATGACTCCCCTCCATAGGTTGCGGATGTCGTTCATGGCGACCACGCCGAGCAGTTCACAGCATTACAAGCGCGCACCGAACGACTTGTCGGGCATCTCGCGTCAAAATAGTACTGCCGTAACGGTCCGCTGTACTCAAGCGCGCCATAGAATCGTAGCTCGTAGTAGGTTGCGCCGGCTGATGCGTTCCAGGAAACTTTGCACTGCAAAGAATTTACCTGCGCCGCAGTAAGGCCAGTTGGTACAGGAGGTGGCGCGGGGGCTGAGCTGGTTACCACTTTGGTCGCCGAAACAGGCCCGCAGCCAGACGCGTTGCAAGCCTTTACGCGATACTGCCAGGTACCCGCCAACCTTGCGGTCAGCACCAGACTGCCTCCTGCACCGTTATAGACCTGCCCCCAGGCACCACCTGGTGGATACTCTTCAACGATATAACTTGCGCCATCTGTTACCGCGTTCCATGTGAGCGAAATCGCACCATTAGCGGTGGTATTTTGACCGGCCAGAGTAGGTGCCATGCCGGGCGGCAGGAGTACGACCGTCGTTGCCGCCGAACTCGTCGGCCCGCAGCCTGAACTATTACAGGCGCGCCCGCGGTAGCTATAGCTTCCCGAGATTGCCGTGCTCACACTGGTGCTGCCAGCACCACCGCTGTAGTACAACGTCCATGTGCCACCACCGACACTTTGTTCTATCTGATAGGCGGTCGCCTCGCTTACTGCGCTCCAGGACACTGGGAAAGTTCCCGTGCCATTGTGGGCGGGTGCGGAGATAGCCGGTGCACCGGCAGGTGGCATCAGCACCGTCACGTTAACGAGAGAGGAGTACGCACCACAACCGGCCGCGTTGCAGGCCCTTACGCGATAACCGTAAACACCCGATGTGGTCCGACCAGCTACTGCTTTCGACGTTGCAGCCGCATTGTGAATCTCAGCCCACACGCCGGCATTGAAGCTTTCTTCCAGCCGATAGCTGGTGGCCGTAGCGATCGTGCTCCAGGTAACGGTGAAGCTGCCGTTTCCATTCGTGGCAGGCGCACTGAGTACTGGGGCCGTGCCCGGTATCGTGATCACCTGCACCGCTTTGGCCGCCGAGAAACCGGTGCAACCTGCCGGATTGCACGCACGAACCTGATAGGAATATGTCGCGGACGGCTTGCCGGCAAAAATCTGGCTGGTGGCCGCGCCACTGTACACAGGGCCCCATGCCGCACCATTCACGCTTTCCTGCACTACATAGCTCTGTGCGCCTCCGGGCGTCGTCCACGAAATCGTGTAGTTCCCATTCAACGCAGTAGTCGGCGCGGTCAATGCGGGCGCCGCATCCGGCGGCAACTCCACCGCTACACTTGCGATAGCGCTCCACCCGCCGCACTCAACGTTGCATCCGCGGACGCGATAGTCGTAGATGCCGCTGACCTTGCCGCTTACTGCTTTAGAAGTGGCCGCGCTGGCTTGGACTTGAACCCAGCTGCCCGCACCGGCGCGCTCCTGGAGCTGATAGCTGGTCGCGCTGCTGACCGCTGTCCACTGGACCGTATAGCTTCCGGTTGTCACGTACCCCTGCGCAGTTAATGCCGGCACCGCTGGGGCCACTACGGTGGTGACGCGCGCAACCTGGCTGCCATTGAGTGAAACGTAGGCGACCGCGGTGCCCTTACGTTCGTCGCGCTGGAAGCGCAATGCACCGTCCTGACCGTACATGGAGTAAATATTCCCCAGCGTGTCATGCACCGCCTGTACGCGACGACCATGTCCATCGTAGACATAGCGTTCCTTACCGGTCGCTACGCGCAGCCGATTGCCTCGATCGAAATCGAACAGCTGGCCATTCTTGTTGTTCAAATTGCCCTGTGCGTCGTAACCCAATCCCACCACCGTCACACCCTGGCCGGTAACGGTCACATTGGAAAGCAGGTTCTTGGCATCGTAAACATAGGTGTGGTCGCGCCCGGGCGCCTTGACACGAACCAGGTTGTCCAGCACGTCGTAGGTATACAAAGTGCCGCCGGTAAACATCGGGGAGTTGGTGGTCACCAGCCGATCCAAGCCGTCATAGGTCATATCGCGATCGCCGCGGTTTCCAACTAGTCCATCGCTTATGGCCGCGACATTGCCGTTGCCGTCATAGTCGTAGCTATCGTCCAAAACGCCGCTGCTGTCGATGCTGCGATCGGGGAGCTGCCGCACGTTCTGCGTCATCGAATGGAAAATTCCGTTCCCATAGGTGAATCCGGACATACCTCCATTGGGGTGGTAAGCAACACTGGTAGCGTACGATCCTGCTTTCGTGGGCTGACCCAGTGCGTTGGGGGCGTAGTCGACAATCAGCCCATTGGGATAAGTCTGTGATGCCAGATGCCCGTTGCCGTTGTATGCGTTCACGAACGCCCAGTTGAATCCACCGACTTGGAGTTCTTCCAGCTTGGGCAGCCTACGTTTGTTGTATTCATACGTGGTAGTGACCGCGTCCAGGCCGCCGGACTGTGTGGCGATAGACGCCAGAGCGCCATCGGGCTCGTAGTTGTAAGTCGTATTTCCACGGTTGTCCGGGAACAGCAGAGACTTCACCCGGTTACGCGCATCGTAGATGCGCTGCGTGCGCTCCACGACCGGGACCGCATCGCAGATCGTCCCGCTCGCCTGGCCAGACGCAGACCATGCCAGATTGCCGGCGCCGTCGTATCCCATCAATGTGCCGTTGGTTTCGGGTTCTATCGATTTGCATAGCTCTTGTGCTGCGTTGTAAACATAACTACGAGTGACATAAATTCCATCGGTCTGGTTAGCGCGCTTAAGTGCGAGAGGCTTGCCAAAAGCGTCCCGTGTCATGGTGATGAACACGCCTTCCGGGGCGACTATCGACACAGGGTAGTCCGTGGTTGGCGTGTCCCAGGCCATGAACGAAGTAGTAGTTGAGTCACCCGTTCCCTGCTGTCGGGGCGATTTTGTTCCGGACTTGAAGCCTGCCAGATACTCGGTGGTGCTGGTCAGCACGCCGATTTCGCTGTCCTGTTTTACTGCGGTCACGCGACCTAGCGCGTCGTAATCAGTGCGCACACCATTCAACGCGCCGTCCAAGTAAGAACTCAAGTTGCGAAGCGGATAGGACTGGAACGCCACGCGGCCTGCCGTGTCATAGCGAGTGACCACGATACTGCGGGTACTGCCAGTTGCTCCCAGATCGACCGTTTCCGAAACCACCGGCCGCCATAGCGCGTCGTAACGCACGATTTTGCTGCCGCTACCAGTGCTCACGGTTTGCTTGCCGTGGCCGACAGGCAACCCGAACTCGGCAGTGGCGCTCTGGGTGAATGCCTGCGTAGTCGGCACCCAAGCCGGACTATCGCCGGCTGGATAAGTCACTTTTGTCATACGACCCATCGGGTCGTACTCATAGCCCGTAGAGAAGCCGTTTTCATCGCTTATCGAATCGACCCAGCCATCATCGCTAACCGCTATCGATTTCGACTCCCCTGACGGTTGATCCGGAGTCGCTGGATACTGGATCAGTTGAGGCAGGCCACGTTTCCAGCTTGATGCGTTGATTCCGTTGCCATTTCCGTCTGCGACCGTGGCCATGGTGCCATCGGCGTAATAGGTTAGCGATTGTGTGGTCTTGCCAAATGATTTGACTACCGTCGGCAATGCCGTCGTGCTGTTATAGGTAACCTCGCTAGCAAGGATGTCGTCTACCCAACTCTTAGCAACCTGGCCCTGCACCCACACCGAGGCATTGTCATAATATTCCGTCTTCTCGCTACGCGAGTATCCCAGCGTACTGGCTTTGGTCTGCGAGGTGGGGCGTGCATACTAATCGGCGCACAATTTAGCTGGTGTCACGCATCCGACATTGAAGAACGAACTGAAAGTCACCCCGTCCTGCACGACCTCCTGACTGATAATAGGCCGAACGTAGGATTCATTTCGAGCAAGGGACCCTGGACGTAGGCCCCATTGCGCGGGGAAAGCCTGGCCGACGGCATCAGCAGCGCTCAGGTATGTATTGTTATGCAGTCGCAGGACATTCCCTGCAGCATCCAAAGTGCTCCCCCCCAACTCGCGAGCCTCGTTGCCCTCCATCACAATGCCATACCGCGTCCTGCTCTTTGAGCCATCCGGCTCAACAACGACGACCGTTTTCTCCTGGACGCAGGTGGTGCAGGGCCCGTTGACGAACGATCCGTTCCACATCGGCACATAGCTATTGCCGTAATTGTAAGACCATAGGTGGTTGGGCAGTCCCGGCCCAGATATCTGCTTACTGGCCAAACTCATTACGTCGAAATAGTAGGGTTCCCCGAGCTCGAAACCGATCGAAGTTCCACTCACCCTTTGTGCACAGTTCGACTTAGGAACGCCGGAACGGAAATGCCTTGTGTTGGCGAAGCTGAAAACACCCTGCGCGCCAGATGGATGGGTGACCGTCAAGCCGTAGCTTGCAGCTATTTCTTCACCAAAACACGCAGGGTTTTCTCCGTCGCTAACCGGTGCGCCCACATGAAGGCTGTTGGTTTGCTGATAGGCCCAACCACGCCCATCCGGCAGAGTCACTGTCGCCAACACCTTGGGAGCCGGGCTCGTATAGCCGTACGACCAAGTCCGACCATTGGCTATAGCGCTGGTCAAGTCATTGTCGGTGTAAGTTAGGGTAATCAATCTGCCATCGCTGGATTCAATGCGTGTTGGCTGCCCGCTCCCGTTATAGGCATAGTCGACATAGTTGCCGAATCGATCTTCCACCTTGCTGGCAAGTAAGTAGGTTTTTACCCGTAGCGCATTGCCCGAGAAAGCCGGCGCTTTGAGTACAGATGCCGTTCGCATGACCGCAGTATCGAAGTAGTACTTGACGCCGTTGTTGTCGGTCATCAAAAATCCTTCGCCCGTCAGCCCGCTTTTCATGGCAATACATGAGAAGCGGTCATGCTCCTTTGTTGTCCAGTTTTGTGATGCCGCCCCCATGGGTGGAGATGTATTGGCATCTACCATCAGCATGGTCCGGCTGCTTTGGCCTGGAATACTGACGACGTTGCCCTGCCAAACATCCTTCCGGAGGAAGTTGGAATTGACCTTTGGCCATATTTTCTGCGAGCAACGGCTATCGACCACTACTAGACCACCGCCGGCCGCTGTGCCTTCCCAGTTGTAGACTGCATCGAATGTTCCAGAGACGTGGGGTACATCAATCGTCCAGTTGGCAGCGCCACCCAGAGAGGCGTCGAAACCCGGCGCACCGGATCCAAATACGACCAGCTCAACAGAGAAGCTGCGTGTCAACTTCACTGGCAAGGCATTATTTCCAGGTAAATCGATATCGGTTACCTGGAACTGGTACTTCCATCGTAGTTGCTGACCTGTTCGCCCATTAGGCCGAAATCAAGCGCACCAATCGTCTCGGCCTTCTCGACTTGCTTGCGATATTCCTGATACGGCTCAACGGCGTGTGCACTGAAAATATATGCTAACCCTAGAACTGCGATGGCCGGACGGCTACCCCCTACTATCCTTGTCATTCTTTTTGCTTCCCCGAAGCAGATTGATGAAGCCGGGATCGAGGTGTCGATCCGGAGTAACATTTTTTACTAAACCCCTACGCATGCGATGAGACGTTAGCAGTCCGCCTATTTACTTATCAACCAAAAGCGTGACTCTAACCACCTCCGCTTCTTTTGGCCCCACTGCGAATCCGCCTTCAACCCCAACCGAGCGGATTTCCTGTTCGACATTAAGCCTCAATATAGACCGTGCCAACGACAGCGCGCAACGGACTCTACCCCGTTTCCGCGGACGGCTTGATTAAGGCTCAAAAATCCCAATCACGCCATGCCACTCTACGACGCACTCGCGGATTGCGGAAACCGCTCCAGGTAACCGAACAGTTCGGCATAGGCGACCGCAGCGAGCACCTTGCCGTGTTCGGCGGTCGCCAATTGGCCTGGCGCATCGCGCAACAAGGCATCCTTCTGCACGATGGGTGGCGGCATCCAGCAGCCACCGCTGCTGCGGATCACCGCGTCCTGCACCACTGCGATCAAGAACTTTTCCAGCTGCTTACGGCTTTCGCGCGGGGAAAGCACGGACGCTTCGGCACTGAATCTTGCCTTGACGTAATACAGGTCCAACACCAGCATCACCATTGCCGAACTGTAGGTCTTGCCCTCGCGCACCAACCGCATGGAAGTGGATGCCGCTTCGATCTTGCGCTTGTTTTTTCCCGAGCCGACCGTAATACCCAGCGTCTCCAACGGCGCGATATCTATTTCGCTGTAGCCACCGGGCTGGTCGAGGGACGAGCGGATGCCTTGCAGCGTGCTGTCGATATCCTGCGCCAGCCGCGATGGCGGCAACACACCCGCCGGATAGAAATACAGATCAATCCAGCGATCCTTGTGGTCGCCGGCAGCGTAGCGCACCGAGGCGCCGAGCTCCTGCTGTTCGTACAGGTGCTCGTTTTTCGCTTCCCAACCCCCGATCCGCAACGGATACAGCACGCGCGTTTCCTTGAGGAATCCACCCAGAAAGGGTGCGTCATCCAACGCATCCACAACCGCAGTCTGTGCATGCACAGTACCCATCAACGCAAACAGCAGAACGCAGGAAACCCAAGCCATTGGGCGGCGCCGTATGGTCATCATTCCGTGCTCTCTGTGGGGGTCACTTTTCTGCCGCCATCGTGATCGCGTGGTGCATCGCACGGGCCAGCAACTCACCCGTCACCGGCTTGCGCAGGAAGCCATCGAAACCGGCAGCTTTCGCCAATGGTTCCGCTTCCGCATCGGCGCGCGCAGTCACCGCCACCAACGGCACGCTGAACGACTGACTGCGCAGTTGCCGCGCCAGTGCCAGTCCGCTCAGGCCCGGCAGGTCCAGGTCCAGCAAGGCGATATCGAATGGCTGCGTGCCGGCGAGTGCCAACGCAGCAAGTCCATGCGGCGCATGGGTGACCTGGTGTCCGCGCGTGGAGAGCAAGCCAGCGATCACTTCGGCAACCGTGGCGTCGTCCTCAACCAGCAGCACGCGCAAAGGCTGCGAAAGCCCGGATGATTCGGCAACCGGCTTGCTGACCGGTGCAGCTGCAGCGGGCAGCGGAAGCTCGACCATGAAACTCGTACCGGTGCCCGGCGTACTTTGCACGGTGATACGCCCGCCCATGGCGACGGCAAGTTCCTGGCAGATCGCCAGGCCCAGACCGCTACCGCCGTAGCGTGCCGCCGTACGCGCACCATCGGCCTGCTCAAAACGCTGGAACAGGCGCGCCAGCTGTTCCTCATTGATGCCAGGTCCGCTGTCACCGACTTCAAAACGGATTCCCTCTGGCACCAGCGGAAGCACGCGCAAGGTCACCCCGCCGGTCCCGGTGAACTTGATGGCATTGCCCAACAGGTTGAGCAGAATCTGGCGCACGCGCATCTGGTCACCTTGCAACTGCAGCGGCACAGCCGCATCAATCTCGTCAGCGAACCCCAATCCGCGCTTCTCGGCGATGGGCGCGGTCAGGCCGACGACTTCATCGACCAGCGCGCGCACGTCGAAATCCTGCTGCAGCAACTCCAGTTTTCCGGCTTCCACGCGGGCGATATCCAATGCGTCATTGACCAGGCGCAGCAGATGCGCGCCTGCATTCTGGATCGCGTGCGTGTAGCCACGTTGCCGGTCATCCAGCGGCGTGCCCAGCAGCAATTCGCTCATCCCCAGTACACCGGTCATGGGCGTGCGCACCTCATGACCCAGCGTGGCCAAAAAGCGCGTCTTGGCCAGCGAGGCCTGCTCGGCAAGCTCACGCTTGTGCTCGGCCAGTTGCAAGGCAACGCGGCGGCGCAATCGCCTCCGGTACAACGCAGCGGCAATACCCAGCAGCAACAGCCCCAGCAGCACGAACAGCGCAATGCCCCACGCGCTGCGCCACCAGGGCGGCGCGACCTGGAAGCGCAGCAGGCGTTCGTCCGAGGTATTGCCGGCGTCATCCAATGCCTGCATGTGCAGCACGTAGCTGCCCGGCGCCAACGTGGAGAACGCACGTTCGCCGCTGGCACCCTGGTTGACCCAGTCCTTGTCGAAACCTTCCAGCCGCGACCGGTAACGATTGGCCAGTGGATCATCGAAAGACAGCAGTCGCGCGCTGACCTGCAGTTCGTGATCGCCGGGCTGCAGGGTGAAGCCGCCACCGGTAGGGAGGTTGACGACCTCGTCGCCACGACCGACCTGCAGACTCTCCAGAACCAGGTGGGCTTTGGTGGGCGGCGGATCGGGCAAGTGCGTGTCGAGCAGCATCACCGAGCCATCCGCGGCGCCGCCTGCCAGCACGCCACTGGCGGTCAGCAACAGGGCGCGGTCGTTGAATTCCTGGTTCAGCAGTCCGTCGCGCACACCGTAATTGCGCACCTGGTTTTTGACAGGGTCGACGCGGAACAGGCCGCGACGCGTGGCAAGCCACAGTCGTCGTTCGGCATCCATTTTCAGGCCGGTCGATTCCAGCGCAGGCAAGCCGTTGGCCGACGAGATGCGACGTTCCAGTGTCCAGCTGCCACGCGCATCGCGGCGCCAGCTCTCCAGCCCGGACAGACGATGCAGCCAGAGGTGATCAGCGTTCTCGAATACCAGGCCAAACACACGTTGCTCGCCGAAGTCCGGCAACGCCAGAAACCTCCGCTGCGACTGTTGCCATCGGCGTAGTCCATTGGCGACCGCCAGCCACAAGGCGCCATCGGGCGCGCTCACCATCGCTTCGATATCCGACTGCGGCGAATCCTCCGAACCGAGGATCACGTTATCGAGGACCTGCCCGGTCTCCACATCACGACGCTGCACGCCCCCCACCTGGGTGGACAGCCACAGCCCATCGGGCGTCTGCACCAGCCAGTCGACGGTGCTGGCGTCAGGCAATCCGTCAGGGGTCCCGGGTCCTACCCATTCCCGCGTCTGCCGAGTCGCCAGGTCAACGCGCATCAGACCTTTTCGATAGCCCAACCACAGCTGTTGCCGACTGTCCTGAAGGACCGAAATCAGGCGGACATCCTTGAATTTTTCTTCGGGCAGAGCCAGCGGCGCGATGTCACCGGTTTTCGTATTCAGGCGCTCTACCTTGCCGGCCGTGCCTACCAGCCAGATCTGGTCACCGTCGCCCGATGCGAACCCACGGTAGATGCCACCCGCCAGGCCCTGTGCGCGGGCGAAGGTTGCAATGCGCCGCCAGTCCGACCTCAGGTAGGCCAGGCCGCGCGTAGGCACCGGCACCCACATCCCGCCATCGGCTTGCACCAAAACCGTTTGCAACACGCGGCCAATGCCTGCGCCAAGTTCGTCGTGGACGACCGGCGAAGGTGCACGCTCGCCTTCCGTACGCCACAACCCACCCTGGCTGGCCAGCCAGTATTCGCCGCTGCCATCACTGACAATCGCCATCACCGCGTTGGGCCGCGCGAACATCTGCGACCACTTTGGCGTTCGCCATTGGCCGCCGCTGTCCCACTGGTACACGCCCGCTGATGTCCCGACCCAGGTGGTATCGCCGATATTGGTGATCGAATACACGATCAACCCATCGCCGCCGGGCGTGGAAACGCGCTGCATGGTCTTGCCGTCAAAACGCGCCAGGCCTTCCATCGTGCCGATCCACAGCACGCCCTTCCGATCAAATGAAATCGACAGCACCACATCGGAAGGCAGGCTGGATTCGACGTTCTCTTCAGCGCGGAAGCCGGTGATGCGGCCCTGCGCCGACAGGCGATGTACGCCACCACCGAAAGTGCCGAACCACACGTCGTCGCCATGACTGGCAATGGTGAAAACGTCATCGCTGCCCATCTCCGGATGTTCGGCCATGCGCAGGGTGCGGAAGCCATCGCGCCCGGCACCCATCACGCTCAAGCCACCGTTCTCGGTCGCCACCCAGATGCGATCCTGCGCATCGATGTGCAGGGCCTGCACCACATTGCCCGGCAGCGAGGAGGGATCATCAGGATCGTGACGCCAGATCTGGAAGCCCACGCCGTCATAGCGCGCCAGGCCATCCCAGGTGGCAATCCATAAATAACCTTCACGGTCGCGCGCCAGCGCCGGAATGGTGGTCGCGGGCAGTCCATCCGCCGGACCCATCACGCGAAATCGTGGAATCTCCGGGACCGCGGCACTGGCCGAAGCGCCCAGCAAGGCCAGTCCCAACCACCAGCTGCACCACTTCATGCCCACCTCCCTGCCTGCGCATCCCTGTGCGGGCAGCATCGCAACGGACCGTTGCAGGTGCAAGCGGCGTATCTTCCATGGCATCCACCTAGAATCGCTGGCCTATGAATTGCCTCCCATCCTTCGGTCTGGCCACGCTCCTGGCGCTTGCTGCGTCTCCGGTGCTTGCCGCCAGTGCTGATTACGAACTTGATCCCGTGCATACACGGGTGATGGTGGCGGTACAGCACGCGGGCTTTTCGAAGGCCATCGGCACGGTTTCGGGCAGCAGCGGGCGCTTGCGCTTCGACCCCGACGACTGGAGCAATGCCGTGCTGCAAGTCAGCGTTCCTGTGCAACGGCTGGATTTTGGTGACGGGAAATGGAACAAAGCCGTGCTGGCGAAGAACCTGCTCGACGGCACGCAGTTTCCTGCCATCACCTTCGTTTCCAGCCGCATCGAACCCGTTTCGCCACAACGTGCCTCGGTAGTGGGCATGCTGACGCTGCATGGCGTGACCAGGGAGGTGAAACTGGACGTGGTGTTGAATGCACTGAAGCGCCACCCCCTGCCACCGTTCCGTCGCACTGCCGGATTCTCGGCCACCACGGTGATCAGCCGCGCCGCGTTCGGCATCAGCGCCTGGAAATCCGTGATTGGCGATGCGGTGGAAATACACCTGGAAGTGGAGGCCACGCGTGTGACGGGCAGCGACATGGAATCAACAAGCGACAACGCAGGAGCAGACAACTCGAATAATGCCCCTTCTTTACCATCCGATCCTGCACAGCCGGAGTCTCTACAGCCAGAGCCTCTACAGAATGACCCCGCCAAGGAGCCCGCCACGCCATGACCCTCAAGAACACCGCAGACCGCTGGGGCCCCGTCAGTCAGGCGTTCCACTGGCTCATCGTGTTGCTGATTGCAGGCCTGGCCATTGTCGGCCTGGTCATGGGCGACCTGCCGAAGACGCCGAAGTATTTCTGGGTCTACACCGCACATAAATCCTTCGGCATCACCGTGCTGGTGCTGGTGATCGCACGATTGGCATGGCGACTGTATGCCGGCAAGCCGGAACCGGTGCCGGGTACGCCCACGTGGCAGGAGCGCATTGCCGGCGTGACGCATGGCTTGTTGTATGCGCTGATCCTGGTCATGCCGGTATCCGGCTGGCTGTACGACTCGGCCAGCGGGCTGCGCCCATTCCGCTGGTTCGGCCTGTTCGACATGCCCAAGTTGAGCCCGCCGGATGAGTCGCTGCGCAACCTGTCGCACGGCGTGCACGAATGGGGCTTCTGGATACTGCTGGCGCTGGTCGTCGCGCATGCAGGGGCCGCGTTCTACCACCACTACTTCCAGCGCGATGCCACGCTCACCCGCATGTTGCCGCGACGTTCATCGCGCATCGTCGATAACACTGCATCGTCCCCCATTGCCACGAAA
>JBDTZK010000336.1:0-3477 GCA_040005195.1 Pseudoxanthomonas sp. | reverse complement strand
ACGGCATGCTGTACGCACGCGGCCAGGCGCAGGACTACGACGACTGGTCGGCGCTTGGCCTCGAAGGTTGGGGCTACCGCGAAGTGCTGCCGTACTTCCGCCGTGCCGAGTCCAACTGGCGTGGCGACTCGCCCTGGCACGGTGCGGACGGCCCGATGCAGGTGGTAGGGCACAAGCCCGATACGCTGATGTTTCCGCACTTGGCTGCCGCAGTGCAGTCACGTGGCTATCCGCTGCTGGAGGATTTCCATGGGGCGGAAAGCTGTGGCTTCGGCTCACCCGACTTCAATATCCAGAATGGCCGTCGCGGCAGTACCGCGACCTGCTACCTGCGTCCGGCGCTGAACCGTCCTAATGTCACTGTGCTGACCCATGCGCACAGTTCGCGCTTGTTGTATGACGGTGACCGCGTCAGTGGTGTGGAATATCTGCACGAAGGTCAATTGAAGCAAGCGCACGCAAACGACGAGGTGGTGCTGAGCGCCGGTGCGTTCAACACACCACAACTGTTGATGCTGTCTGGTGTCGGTGCCGCCGATGAACTGCGCGCGCACGGCATTACGGTAAAGGCCGATGTGCCCGGGGTTGGCCGTAACCTGCAGGACCATCATTCGCTGCGGGTCGAATTTGAACTGGCCGGAAAGACCGGCTTCGATTCGCAACTGCGCTTCGACCGCATGGCGCGTACGGTGCTGCAGTGGAAGCTGTTTCGCAACGGTCGTGCCGCCGACCTGCCAGTCAGTGGCATGTGGTTCCACAAGAGCCACGCCGGTCTTGATCGTCCGGATGCGCAAACCTTGTTCAGCCCGACTCTGGGCGATGCCCATCTGTGGTTTCCAGGTATTCGCAAAGGCCGCGGACACATGCTTTCCACGGCCACGGTGCGTCTGCGCCCGGATAGCCATGGCTCGGTACGTCTGCGCTCTGCTGATCCGAATGCGACGCCGGCAATCCATTTCAATGTGTTGGCCGAGGAAAGCGATCGCGCCTTCTTCCGTCAGCATGTGCGCACCATCCGCGAGTTGATGGCTGATGATGCGACACGTGCGCTGATCGGTCGCGAGCTGGTGCCCGGATTGGATACCCAGAGCGATGCCGAGCTGGACGCGTTCGTTCGTCGTGCGGTTGGCACTGCTTTCCATCCGGTGGGCACCTGCGCCATGGGCAATGATGACAATGCCGTGGTCGACGCGCAGCTGCGCGTGCGTGGACTGCGTGGACTACGGGTGGTGGATGCCTCGATCATGCCGCGCATCGTCGGTGGCAACACCAACGCGCCCACCATCATGATTGCCGAGAAGGCTGCCGACTTGTTGCTCGGCAACGCGTCGCTGCCGGCCGCGGCGCTGCCTACCGCGATGTTGCCGACGGCCGCATCGCCGCAACTTCCACAAAACTCCACGCCCGCCCCTGTGCTGGCCAACACCTGATCCATCCCCCGGAGAATCCCATGACTACAAACGCCCCCACTACCGTAATCGGCAAGGCCGACTATCTGCGCATCGCCACCGAAGAGGCGTTCTGCCCGCCGGGCATGCTGGAGATCTACCGCAAGCTGATTGAACAGAAGAAGGTCGACGACCCCGGGTTCAACACCATGATGGGCTTCTACCTGAGCAGCCCAAGCGCACGCGCGCAGATCATCGCCAACCAGTTGTCCGACCTTGGCGAGCAGCGCCTGGCGCACATGGATGCGGCCGGTGTCGACCACGCGATCCTGGCGCTGACCTCGCCCGGGGTACAGGTGATGGAAAAGAACGATGCGGTGGCCTTCTCCATCTACGCCAACGACTGGCTCGCGGAGAACATCGCCAAGCATCCGACCCGCTACTCGGGGCTTGCAGCCTGTGCGCCGCAAGATCCGGCGGCAGCAGCGAAGGAAATCGAACGCAGCGTGTCGAAACTGGGATTGAAAGGCGTGATCATCAATTCGCATACCGGCGGCGAATACCTGGACGACCAGAAATTCTGGCCGATCTTCGAAGCCGCCGAAGCGCTCGACGTGCCGGTCTACCTGCATCCCAATACGCCTCCGAAGGCGATGATCGGGCCGTTCCTGGAGCGCGGTCTGGACGGCGCCATCTTCGGCTTCTCGGTGGAGACCGGCATGCACATGCTGCGCCTGGTCATCAGCGGGGTGTTTGACCGCTTCCCGAAGCTGCAGATGGTGCTGGGCCACACTGGTGAAGCGCTGCCGTTCTGGCTGTACCGGCTCGACTACATGCACCGCGCCGGAGTGGTGTCCAAGCGTTACGAATCGATGCAGCCCCTGCAACGCAAGGTCAGCGATTACCTGCGCGAGAACGTCCACTACACCAACAGTGGCGTGGCCTGGGAACCCTCGATCAAGTTCCTGCAGGAGGTGATCGGTGTCGACCGCGTGATGTACGCGATGGACTACCCGTACCAGTACCAGCCCGACGAAGTGGCGATCCTTGACGGGATGGCCATCAGCGACGCGGACAAGAAGAAGTTCTTCCAGACCAACGCCGAGCGCTTGTTCAAGCTCTGATTCGCCTTGCAATAGGAACCCCCATGGATTATCCGGAAATCAAGATGTACATCGACGGCGAGTGGATCGGCGCGGGAAGCCGTGTCACTACGCCAGTGATCAATCCCGCCACTGGCGAAGTGATCGGCCAGTTGCCGCATGCGACCGCCGACGACCTCGACCGGGCATTGGCTTCTGCCGAACGCGGCTTCAAGTTGTGGCGTGGCAAGAGTGCGCAGGAACGTGCCCATGTACTGCGCCGTGCCGCCAACTGGCTGCGGGACCGCGCCGAATCGGTGGCACGTATCGCGACCATCGAGGAAGGCAAGACCCTGGCCGAATCGCGAATCGAACTGCAGGCTTCGGCCGATTGCCTGGAGTGGTATGGCGAAGAAGGTCGCCGCGCTTACGGTCGCGTGCTGCCGCGCACCCGTGGCAACCGCACGCTGGTGCTGAAGGAGCCCGTGGGACCCGTAGCTGCGTTCGCCCCCTGGAACTTTCCGCTTGGCAACCCGGCCCGCAAGCTGGGTGCGCCAATCGGCGCCGGTTGTTCGGTGATCCTCAAGCCACCGGAGGAAGCGCCTGCTTCGTCGATGCTGGTGGCGCAGGCACTCGTGGAATCGGGCCTGCCGGCGGGAGTGATGAACTTGGTCTACGGTGTGCCGGACGAAGTGTCGCGCTATCTGATGGCCTCGCGAATCATTCGCAAGGTGTCCTTCACCGGTTCGAATGTAGTCGGCAAGCACTTGATGAAGCTGGCGGCCGACAACTTCCAGCGCACCACCATGGAGCTGGGCGGGCATGCGCCGGTACTGGTGTTCGACGATGCCGACATCGAGTTGGCGCTGACCTTGACGGTCGGCAGCAAGTATCGCAACGCCGGTCAGGTCTGCATCTCTCCAACCCGTTTCTACGTGCAGGATGGCGTCTATGATCGCTTCGTCGATGAGTTCGTCCGTCGTGCGCAGGCGTTGACCCTGGGCAAT
>JBDTZK010000018.1:0-11740 GCA_040005195.1 Pseudoxanthomonas sp. | reverse complement strand
GGTCAGCCCCACCGTGGCCACGGCGGACGAACCCAGTTTGGCGACGAAAAAAATGTCCACCACCGCGAACGTGGACTCCAGCACCAGTTCCAGCACCATTGGCACGGCAAGCAGGAACACCGCCTTGCGCAGCGGGATCTTCGTGTAGTCGGCACCGGTACCGCGAACTGCTTCGCGCAATCCCGCCCACAGCGAAGGAGGAGGCAGCGGCAGCGCGGCCTCGGCCGCATCGGATCCGGGTTTGGGACTGCTGGGCGGTTCGGTACTCATGCTGGCATCCTTGGCGTTGGGGGTGTTGGCAGCGCAACGCCAGCGGCGTTTGTCTGATATCCCGGTGGCACGACGGATCAAGGGTCGCGGAATCCACAGCAGGATCGGGTGTTATCCAGACACGCTGAGCCGCCACTACTATGTTTTCCGGATCCTACTCGCGACTTCCAATGATCGCCATCAAACGGCACTGGTTTGTCCTCGCCATCGCCCTTGTGCCAGGCATCGCCAAGGCCTGCGAGCAAGCATCGTCGCTCAAAGGCATGCTGTCGATTCCACAGTGCGACCCGGCCAGCGGTCGGCGCTCGATGCACTGGAAGCGCTTGAGATGACGGAGGTATTCAACATCGGCTTGCGTTCTACCGCGAAGAAGCGCGTCGGCGACTTGACGCGCAGGAGACGATCAGCGGGCGTGCGGTGAGATTCAGCCGGTCCCCAATGATTGCTAGCGTGATGCCGCTTACGCTTTTGCCGCGATAGCTTCCCGCCAATGCCATCAGGGCACGAGCGACAAATTGATGTGCGTGGCGGGTGGCGTATGGGGAACCGGGCCGTGGGCGTAGCGGATGACCACGCGTGAGCCATTCCATTCGGTAGGTATGAAAGCGTGCAAGGAACCTAGCTGCGTTAGAACGTAGCGGCGTTAGCCCGCCAGCGTCGCGTCTTTAGTCTGATACTTATTGATGCTGGTTGATGAAACCCACTCAGCTGACAAGCTTGCCGTTGGATTTCGCACTGCATTTACATGAACGTGTTGAGCTTGCTTCAATTGCGGTGCGTTTCATCACCAGGGATACCCCACAACGACAGGTTACATTCAAGGAACAAGACAATGAACAATGAACACGGCACTCCGCGTGCAGCTGACAATGGTGTTCGGCCTACCGATAAAGACCCTCAGCCAAGCGAGGGTCAGGATGAAAAAGATCTGGGTGAGGACGAAGGCGACAACAAGGACGGTAACCAGACGGCGGACACCCTTGACCCCGAGGGTCATCAAGCCACGCCCGGTATCGACGTGAGCATCGATAAGACGCCCTAGGCTGGGCTAAAGTCGAGTCTCTGTTGCCACCAGATGCTGTTGCGACGGCGCCTTGCATTAAGTGTCTGTGCCTAGAACTAACCTCTCCTACCTGCGGGAGAGGGTTCTCTTGGCGGATATGTTAATTCCGAAAAAATACGGCTATCAATCGTTCGTAAAAATACAGACGAACACGCGGAGAATTGTTCCATCAAGCACATCAGGGGGGGGGGTGACTATCGGTCACTCCCTTTTCTTTGCGCGATAAAAAAGTGAAGCTGGTGACGATTTCGTAGTAGGCGGCCTACAAATAACTGCGTAAGGGGAAAAGTATTTCATTCGCACGATTATTGTAAGCAGAATTTCGGTTTTTTGCAGTTGATTGAATGATGCCATTTCATTGAAACACTCATGGAAATAAAGACCTAAACGGAGTATGTGAAAATGAAAAAAAATGGACTGCCAGGAGTTTCCGTCTTGACCGTTCTATTGGCGATGGTGGCTTCTAGCCAAGCTTGGTCAGCAAGCAGGAAAGATGTTGCAGGATATCCAAAGGAGCTTCATGGATTCTGGATTTCAGAACTGGCAGTCTGTCCTCGGCCGGGCCAATCCTTTGACTCGGACAATCAAATGACGATTAGCGAATATTTACTCCAGGGATATGAGGATAGAAGCAAGCCATCTGCGGTGAAGTTGATATCCCGGAAGCCATTGGCGTGGAAAATTGAAGCGTTGTCAGATATCGGACCTTCTGGATTCTATGAGAAGGACAGTCCAAAAATATTTGCGATTAGCGACGAAAGGCTCACTGTGACATCGGAGTTTCATAGTGACATTTACAAAAAGTGCGAAGAGTAGTTAGCGACAGACCACGGAGCATCACAACATGGAAAGGAATTTGCCAAACTACAGGTTGCTTCAGTTAGGTGCACCGGATGAGAATCTTCTTCAAAGAAACGAACATTTCAGTGGTATGGAGGGACTGGTAACGCATCACCCAGAGCGCAATAAAAATGCTCGTATATCCAATGGGGTGGTAATAAAGGGTGAGAACCATGTAAAACGCAGCTACAGCGTTATCGGTGGAAAGATTCAAGAGATTGAGACCGCCAGAACGGACGAATATCACTCTCTAGGACAAGACCAGGTTCTAGTCGTAAAGGACTTCATCCTGGAAGACTCGCGAATCGCGAGTGGCCAGCGCGACGTAAGAACTCTTGACGTACCCGCACCGTTAGCTGGCTACATTGGACGTGTCGACATCGCCAATGGTGTTGTCGATATCCTCGATGGGTATCGTGGAGAGGTGATCGCGAGAGCTCGGCATATCGATCCCATCACAGTCCAATCAGGAGAATCTGTAGATTATGGGCAGTCAATCGGTACTCAGAGCAATAGAGGGCTCAAGTCGAGCGCAGGGAAGCATGTGCACTTTGAGATAGACACCCGCTACTATCAACGCTTCGAAAATTACATGGAAGATCTGGCCAGTGGCCGTCTTCCCATCGACCCTGAAAGAAGAACCCAGGGTATCGAAGCCAGGCCTGTTGTCGATGATGGGGTTATCCGCATCGGTGAGTCGACAGGCGTTGTGCGTCATGTGCAGCAAGCACTGAACGAGGCAGGATTTCGCGGCGCTGACAACCTGCCGCTTGCGGTGGATGGCGTGTATCGCCTGTCCATGCAGGCCGCAGTCATCAACTACCAGGCAGCGCATGGGCTCGCACAGAGCGGCGACATTGATGCGGTCACACTGAACCAGATTGCGCCCCGAATCATGCCGCCCGCAGTGAACGAGACAGAGCCCGGCGGCGGTATAGATCCCAGGCTGCCGCACTTCATGAATCGGCAAAGTGTATTGCCCGACAATGGCGTGCCGCGAGATCCATTACTGCCGCAGGCGGAAGAGGCGGTGCGTCGTCTGGGCCGCGACTACGACGAACAAGGCGCCTGCATGGCGGCCAGCGTCGCCTGCCTTGCCAAGGCCAACGGATTGTCGCGCATCGACCACATTGTACTGAGCGAAGCGCGTGGCGATCTGCGACCAGGCGACAACCTGTTTGTCGTACAGGGCGCGTTGAATGATCCTGCCCATCATCGGGTGCAGATGAAGACGCAGGACGCCATCGGCATGCCGGTCGAACAATCGTTGGCGCGATTGCAGGCGTTGAACGACACGCAACCACAGCAGTCGCAGCATCCGACTATCGGCAATCCTGCGAGGCAGATTGACTCGCAGGTGCGGTTGAGCTGATGCGGGATAGGAACGCACAGAATATTCAATAGAACGACAAGATCAATGTGGAGAAGGGGGTCCGGTACGCGTGTGATCGCTTGCAAGGGAGTGACTGCTTGCATTCGCCCGCCCGCCGGAGAGCGCCCTATGCTCAGTTGGCGTCACCGACCCAGCGCCTTTCGCCGTACCCCTCGCTACGCTGGGTTGAAAAAACCAACCCACTCCCATGAGTGCTTGATTTTCTGATGTTAGGTCCACAAAGGCTGCCGCCATGGGTCAACCGTTAACCGCCGACCTGTACGCCTTTCCAGAACGCTACCCGCCCGCGGATTTCCTCGGCGGCCTGTTTCGGTTCCGGGTAATACCAGGCCGCATTGGCGTTGACCGCATCGCCGACCACGACGTCGTAATAATGCGCAGTGCCCTTCCACGGACAGTTGCTGGTATGGGCAGAGGGGCGGAAGTGCTCGCGCACCAGCGCGTCGGCCGGGAAGTAATGGTTGTTCTCGATCACGACGGTATCGTCGCTGCGGGCAACGACCGTGTCGTGCCAAGTGGCGGTCTTCATGGCATGCATCCGAAAAGGGAGTGGTGCTGGAAAGGATGCGGCGCGAGAGGGTAAAGCAGCGTCAAGGTGGTTCAGTCACCGGTGTTGTTACCCAACTGCCGGAGGAGTCGGTCAGCCGAAGGTGCATCGCGTCGTTCTCATTCTAAATCTGCGCCGCTGATGAGGTTCACTGCGCGCAGCTCTTTCCAACTGCCCCGGCTGTTGCCGCCGCGCAACCTGGGGCTCGATGCAATCCTGAAAGGCGATGCTGGTCCCGGGCTTTACGGGCAGCACCGTCGCGGCAGGTATAGTACGGACCCTATGGTGGGCACAGTGCCCGGCCACAAATCGCGGAGAAAGCTCATGGGTCTTGTGCAAGCAGTAGCGGGTGCGGTTGGTGGCATGCTCGGCGACCAGTGGAAGGATTTCTACACGGTGCCAGATGGCCTGCCGTCGACGGCAGCGTTATTCGCCGCTGTGCCACGCGGCACCAATGCCGGACGCGGCTCGAACACGCAGGGCTCTTCCAACATCATCACCAACGGCTCGAAGATCGTGGTGCCCGAAGGTTACGGCCTGCTGCTGTTCCAGGACGGCAAGATCACGGGATTCGTGGCAGAGCCGGGCGGCTACGAGTGGCGCTCGGATGACGTCAACTCGCAGTCGATCTTTGCCGGCGACGGCATCGTCAGCCCACTGATCAAGCAGAGCTGGGAGCGTTTCAAGTTCGGCGGCCAACCGGGCGCGCAGCAGGCCGCGTTCTTCGTCTCGCTGAAAGAACTGCCGGACAACCGCTTCGGCACGCAATCGGAAATCTACTGGGACGATGCCTTTCTCAATACCCAGGTCGGCGCGGTCACGCGCGGTTCGTATACGCTGAAGATCGTTGACCCGATTCTGTTCGTGAAGAACTTTGTGCCGGCCAGCTACCTGCAGCCCGGTCAGGTTTTTGATTTCACCGACATGGACAACGCCGCCGCCGGGCAACTGTTCAACGAAGTCGTCGGTTCGCTGGCACCGGCCTTCAGCCTGTACTCCAATGACCCGGCCAAGGGCAATCGCATCAGCAAGCTGCAGCAGGATTCGCTTGGCTTTGCCAAGAGCCTGTCCGATGCGGTGGAGAGTGGTTACCAGTGGAAATCCGATCGCGGGCTGGCCATCGTCAAGACCGCCATCGTGTCGATCGAATACGACGCCAACACGCGGGAACTGCTCAAGACCGTGCAGCGTGCCGACGCACTGATGGGCGCGCGCGGCAATTCCAACCTGCAGGCCAGCGTGGGTGCAGGCATCCAGTCGGCGGGTGAGAACGGCGGTGCGGCGGGCCTGATGGGCGTCGGCATGGCGTCTGGCATGCTGGGTGGTATCGGCAGCATGCAGCAACCGGTGGCGCCGGCCGCCCCCGCTGCAGAAGACCCGGTCGCCAAATTGAAGAAGGCCAAGGAGATGTTGGATCTTGGCCTCATCACGCAGGACGATTACGACGCGCTCAAAGCCAAGGCCCTGGGCCTGTAAGCCGCGAACCGCATAGCCAATATGTCCAATCCCAATAGTCCGCCGCCACTGCCGCCAGTCAACGGTCCAGGGTCCCCACAGGACGTGCCGCCACTGCCGGGCAGTCTGCCGATTGACCCGGCCACGTTGCCCGAAGCCATCCGCGACGAATTGCTGGCGCCTGATCCGCTCGCCATCGACACTTCCGCCGCCGAGTTGAAGGACGGCCTGAACCGTTGCCCGAAATGCGGCGCGACCGACATCCGGCACAAGCCCGGCAGCGACCTGCTGGTCTGCCTGTATTGCCGTAACGAATGGGAGGGCGCGCGGGTCGAGGAGGAGTTCGGTTTCGGTGAGGGCATCGACCAGCTCAAGGGTACGGTCATCGCGTCCGGTGCACGCGACATCGCCGCCGACGCAGCCAGCCTGATGAGCTTCAAATGCACCGGCTGCGGCGCCGAAGTGACGGTCAACACCGACAATGCGATGACCGCGCGCTGCCATTGGTGCCGGCACGTGCTGGGTGTCAACGAGCAGGTGGAAAACGGCGCGGTGCCTGACGCGGTGCTGCCCTTCCATATCAAGAAAGAGGATGCGGTCGCACGTATCCGCCAGTTCGTGGACAAGCGGCGATTCTTCGCATTGAAGGCGTTCAAGGAACAGTTCACGCCGGACAATGTCGTCGGCGTCTACCTGCCTTATATGATCGTCGATGGCAACGCCAGCGTGGACGTCGCCGGCCAGGGCGAGATACAGACACGCGAGTACACACGCGGCACCGGGGACAAGAAGAAGACCTACTACGACGCCGATGTGTACCAGGTGGAAAGGCATGTTGACTTCACCGTCGACGACCTGCCGCTGGAATCCTCAACCGAGCGCGGCAATCTGGATACGGCCACCAACACCAACAACATCATCAACACGATTCTGCCGTTCGACACCAAGAACGCGGTGAAGTGGAATGCGTCCTACCTGTCGGGCTTCACCTCGGAGAAGCGCAACACCGACGTGGAGCGCCTGCGTCCGCGGCTGGAAGACCAGCTGCTGTCGGTCGGTCGCGCGCAAGTTGAAAAATCGGTGGACCGCTACGATCGTGGCGTGCGTTGGGAGCAGGAACGCCTCAGCGTCCATGGCACGCGTTGGGTCGCGATGTACCTGCCGGTCTGGCTGTATTCGTACCACCAGCCGGGCGCCAAAGGCGGCATGTTGCATTACATCGCGGTGAATGGCCGCACCGGTGAAACCATGGGCAGCGTGCCGGTGCAGCAGTGGAAGCTGCTGCTGGCTGCGCTCACCGTTGGCACCTTCCTTGAAGGCATTGCACTCTGGATCATGGTGGGCATGTCATGAGCGACGACAGTGGACTCTGGCTGCTCGCGATCGGCCCCGCCGGCGCCACGGCCCTGTACTGGGCCCTGTACCGGTACTACCGAAACACCGACAAATCGCACGCCTTCGAACGCGAAACAGTGGTCGAAGCCAAGCCCGTTACGGGTTCGAATACAAAAATCGACGAGAACAACGGCACGCAGTCGACCAGCATCTCCGGTAACAACGTCGGCGCGTATCGCAAGCGCGTGAAGCGTGTGCGGGATGAAGGCGGGGAATAGCGGATTCGCTGAAATACAGTCGACTTGCTTGAAGCGTGTTACTTGCTAGTGGATATTGGAGGGCCGGATTTGAACCGGCGCATTCCTCCGCAGATGATTAGTGCCGCTTCGCACACGCGAAATATCATGAGACTCGACGACCAGGCTTCAGTCCTGGGCCGGGCACGGTTCCGCATGATCCTCGCAGAGCGCCACCGCACGTTGCAGTTGCGCGTCGGTCAGCGGGGGCTGTCGTGCGATAGCAGACTGGGTCTCGGCCCGCATGCCAGTCACTTTCTTGATGCCCTGCCAGGACTTGTATAACCCGAGGTTGATGCCGTAATTGATATAGCCCCCCTGTTGGAGGGCCACTTCTTCGGGTGTGATGCCGGGCTTGTAGGCCTTGTTGAAGCCGTTGGGCTCGACGGATTGATTTTGAGGGACAGTTGTTGACCGGCCGCGACCCGTTTCGAAAGTAGCAGTGAGCGAGGCGCAAATTATTGCTCATGCTTTCTGCTTGAATCATTGTGGGTCAAGACCTGGGGTTTACTTACTGCAGGTTTCGATGCTGAATTCTGCAGAAAAAGAACGTTTCTTCCTGCAGGCCATTTGCAGGCCATTTGCAGGCCATCACAAATTTCGCATTGGGCGCGCGTTATGATCTCCGTGCCTCTTAAAGGTTGCTGACTGTTGAGCCGTTCGCCACAACTATCGCATCGTTTCCGACTCCTGCGCGACCAGCTGCTCGTGGCGTTGATAGTGGCCATCACTGTCGGAGTCTCGCTCACGCTGGCGCGTTTGCCGGGTGAAATAGCGGCGGTGTGGGTAACCAACGGGGTGCTGGTGGGCTGGCTGTTGTCGCGTGGCACCGTGCGCTGGCCGGGTTATCTATTGGCCGGTTTTGCAGCACAGGTGCTGGTGCGCTGGTTGATCGGTGACGGTTTGCTCATCGGCATGATGCTCAGCGCCATCAATCTTATCGAAGTACTCATCGTGGCGGGTGTGGTGCGGCGGCTGGTCCCTGATATCCGCACGCCCAAGCACTGGCTTGGCCTGGGCGGCATCGCCACCATTATTACCCTGGTGGCATGTGCCATCACCGGGCTGCTGGCCAGCGCGCTGGTGTCGACGACCTCCGACACACCATTTCCCACCCGTTTCCTTATCTGGTATTCGGCGCATGTGCTGGGCATGGTGGTCGTGGCCACGCTCACCTTGGTGATCCATGCAAAGAGATCGCGCCTGATCGATGAAGTGGGTAAGCGCTGGGATTTCGTGGGCAGCATGCTGTTTATTGCCGTAGTCTGCGGCGCCGTGTTTTCGCAATCCGCTTACCCACTGCTGTTCCTGATTTATCTGCCCCTGATTTTCGGGGTTTACCGACATCGTTTTACCGGTCTTGTGGTAGGCATGTCGCTGGTCGGCGTGATTGGCATTTCAGCCACCGCGCTGGGCTATGGCCCGCTGATGCTGGTGGGGGACGGCAGGGGTATCGAGCGCATTATCGTGTTGCAGCTGTTCCTGACCGCTGCCTGCGCGATGAGTTTTCCGGTGGCCTTGATCACTGCCGAGCGCGCGCGACTGACTACGCGTTTGTACGAGAGCAAAATGCGGTACCGCATGATGGCTGACTACTCGCACGATCTGGTGTTACGGATGCGTGCCGATGGTCACACGCTTTACGTCTCGCCTTCGGCGCGCGATATTCTGGGCTGGGAACCTGAAGATATCCTGGGCCCCAGCCAGCAACTGGTGCATCCTGATGATCGCGGCATACACCAGAACACGATCACTGCCGTGCTCGCGTCGGGGCATCCGATCACCGCGATCTATCGCCTGCGCCACAAGGACGATCACCATGTGTGGATGGAACAAGTGGCCCGCCCGATCCCCAGTGAGCACGGAGAGGCGACCGACCTCATTTTCGCCGGCCGCGACATCACCAAGCGAGTCGGTGCCGAACAGGCCCTGCAGGCAAGTCGTAGAGAACTGGAGCTGCAGGCGCGTGTCGACAGCCTGACCGGGCTGGCCAACCGCCGCCAGTTCGACGAGCGCCTTGCACTTGCCCTGACCCGATCGCGACGACATGGGTTTGCGCTGGCGCTGATGTACATGGATATCGATTACTTCAAGCAGGTCAACGACACCCTTGGCCATGCGGCAGGCGATGAAGTGCTGCGCGTCTTCGGTCAGCGTCTCAATGGATGCGTGCGTGCGGGCGATCTGGTGGCACGCCTGGGTGGTGACGAATTCGTGGTTCTGGTCGAAGACCTGGGGTCACCAGCAGCGGCTGAGTTGATTGCCCGAAAATTGATTGAGGTAATGGGCGAAAGCCTGTCCATCAACGGGTCGTCGCTGGTGGTCACGACCAGCATCGGCATTGCATACTCGTCGCACCCAGCGGTTGCCACCGCGCTGATGTCCAGTGCCGATGCTGCCCTATATACCGCCAAGCGCGAGGGACGAAACAGGTATCAGTTGGTGATGACGGATGAAACTCCGCAGGCTTCCATCTGAGTGGATTGCGGAATTTCCTGTGCCCAAGAAAAGATAAGTCATGCCGTATCGCGCGTTGAATCGGCTGGATCCAGGTTGCTCGCTTGATTGATTGTGCGGGTGGTTCTCCTGCATATCGGGCAGCACCGCGTGAAATCGAGACAATAGCTTTTCAACAGGGTGCTGGTGGATGGTCTTGTCCACCGTGCGCGCTACTCCCTTGTGCAGGCTCCGCATGATCTGCGCGCCGCGGCCATTGTGGTCTCGCAGCGAAGCTCTTCGCTAACGCTGCCATCTGCAGGTCTTGCCGCGGATACGAATCGCAGGGGCGAGCCATTCAATGGACACCATCGAGCCGCAAGACCCCAATGCGCAACCGCTGATCATCGGATGCATTCAATTTGAATCAGCTGCGCAGGCGCCTACGCAGACCGCCTCTACCAAGCTGGTAAGCGGCGTTCCTACGCAGATCCGGGTGCTTTCCGGGTAACGCCATGGCGCTGCGCGCCCATCTCGCCGGGGAGTACCCGTGCCTCTTTACAGTGCCCGTATAATCCGCGCCCTCTGGCCGCTCGCCTGTTCGCGATGCGGCCGACGGCTTCCGGTGCATGCCCATGTCCTTCCTTCGATCCGAACTGGCGCAGTGGCGCGCGCATCCGCTGCGCGAACTGCTGGCCGGTGCCGTGGCCACCTTTGCCCTGATCCCGGAGGTGATTGCCTTCTCTTTCGTGGCCGGGGTGGATCCGCAGGTGGGCCTGTTCGCTTCCTTCGTGCTCAGCATGGTGATCGCGGTGTTCGGCGGGCGCCCGGCCATGATTACTGCGGCGGCGGGTTCGGTCGCACTGGTGGCCGCGCCCCTGGTTGCCCAGCACGGGCTGCCGTACCTGTTCGCCGCCGGCGTGTTGGCCGGCCTGGTGCAACTGCTGTTCGGTGCACTGCGTCTGGGCGTGCTCATGCGCTTCGTCAGCGGCTCGGTGCGCACCGGGTTTGTCAACGCACTGGCGATCCTGATTTTCGCCGCGCAGTTGCCGCATCTGCACAACGCCAATGTCGCAACCTGGGCGATGCTCGGCCTGGGCCTGTCAATCATCTACGGACTGCCGCGCTTGCCGCTGCCGGGAGTGCGTGCGGTTCCTTCCCCACTGATCTGCATCGCCGTGCTGAGCGTGCTGGCAGTAGCGCTGGATATGCCGTTGAAGACGGTGGCCGACCTGGGTCAACTGCCTGGCGCGCTGCCGCAATGGCTGGGCCTGCCTGACCTGCCGTGGGAGCTGGAAACGCTGCGCATCATCGCCATGCCGGCGTTGGCCATTGCCATGGTGGGTTTGCTGGAGTCGCTGATGACCGCGCGCGTGGTCGATGAACTCACCGACACGCCCAGCCCGAAGAATCGCGAGGCTGCCGGTCTGGGCATAGCCAACGTCGCCGCCAGTCTGTTTGGTGGCATTGCCGGTTGCGGCATGATCGGGCAGACCGTGAGCAACGTGAAATATGGCGGCCGTGGACGCTTGTCCACGCTGTTCGCTGGCGTGTTCCTGCTGGTGCTGATGGTGTTGCTGAAGCCGTGGATGGCGAAGGTGCCGGTGGTCGCGCTGGTGGCCATCATGGTTATGGTGAGCGTTGAAACCTTCGACTGGCGCAGCCTGAAGGCGCTGGCCCGGCACCCACGTCTGTCCGGTGTGGTGATGCTGGCCACCGTTGCGATCACTTTGGCTACCGATAACCTGGCTGCCGGCGTGGCGGTGGGTGTGCTGCTCAGCGGCGTGTTCTTCACCCTGAAGGTGTCGCAGTTGTTGCGGGTCACGCACGAGGACACTGCGGAAGGACTTCGTATCTACCGGGTGGGCGGGCAGGTGTTCTTCGCGTCGGCCGATGCTTTCATCGATGCGTTCGATCCGCGCGAATTACCTGGCCAACAGGTCGAGATCGCGCTTGAACACGCGCGGCTGTGGGACATCACTGCGGTGGCCGCGCTGGACAAAGTGGTCACCCGCTTCCGCCACCATGGCATCCGTGTGCGCGTGCATGGCCTGGACCCACACAGCCGTAGTTTGATGCGCCGCGTGCGCCGCGCCGGCGAATGG
>JBDTZK010000335.1:0-3483 GCA_040005195.1 Pseudoxanthomonas sp. | reverse complement strand
CCTGGAGCTGCTGGATCTGCGCGGCAACGTCAACACGCGGTTGCGCAAGCTCGACGAGGGTCATTACGAGGCCATTGTGCTTGCCTGCGCTGGGTTGCAACGGCTGGGTTTCGACCAGCGCATACGCGTGCGCCTGGATGCACCGGACTGGCTGCCGGCGCCCGCACAGGGTGCCATCGCCATTGAATGCAGGGAAGATGACGTGACCATGCAGGCCTTGCTCTCGGTGCTTGATCACGCAGACACCCGCACGTGCGTGGAGGCCGAGCGCGCCATGAACCGCGCGCTGCACGGCAGCTGTCATGTGCCGGTGGCCGCGTATGCACGACTGCAGGGTGATCGCCTGTCTCTCGCCGGCCTGGTGGGGTCGTCCAGCGATGGGCGCATGGTGCGCGCGCAGGACGAGGGTGCGGCCAATGCACCGGATTCGCTGGGCAGGATTCTGGCGCAGGAACTGCTGGCGCAGGGCGCGGGCGAATTTCTCTAACGGTTCACCAGGACCAGGATGAGGACCGGAACCGGAACCGATGCATCTGCGCATCGATTCCCGTTGCGATTACTTGAAGCGGTACACCACTACTTGAAGCGGTACACCACGTTCATCGTGGTCAGGGTGTCGGTTTTCTTGCGGTCAGCTTCCACATCACTGTTGTGACGCGCCTGCAGGCCAGCCTTCAGTGCCAGATGCGAATTCATGGCCACTGAAACGCCAAGATCGTTCTGCGCATAGGTGTTATGGCTGCCCGACTCGACCAGCAGATTGTTGGAGAATTCGGTGTTTTCGGTCAGGTCGAACTTCAGGCCGACGAAACCGCGACCGATCATGCCGGTTTCGGTCTGGTCGTTTTTGGCGTTGTGCGCGCGACGAAAGCCGGGACCAACCTGGACGTCCAGCTTGGTGCGTTCGCCATCCATCATCCGTGTGCCGAAACCGATACTGGCGGTCTGCTGCCGATCGTAGGTGGCGAAATCATCCTGCTCGGCGCGCAGGGCGGTGGTGAATTGCCGGTGTTCACCCAGCTTGAGTGCGCTGTTGGCGCCGAACGTGTAACGGTTGGCGGTGGTTTTGGCTTCGCGGGTCACGCCGCCTTCCTCGTCTTCGACCCGATACTCGGCGCGTGCGCGAAGGCCGAACAGATCCATGCTGTGGATCCAGTCATCCTGCGTGTATTGCACGTTGAAGCGGCCATTGAGGCTTTCATTGATGCTGTTGCCGCGCGCGGAGGCGAAACCCAGCTCGCCGCCGCCGGTCCAGTGCGAGACCTCGGCAGACTGCTCTTCGCCATCGCAGGGACAGGGCCGTTCGTTGGCCAGTTCATTGGCCCAGGCGGCAGGCGCCACGGTGGCGACGAACAAGAAGGAGCAAAGCGCGGAAAAGCGGAGCATGGCGGCTGACCTGTAGAACGGGAAGGAAGCTTCAGTGAAATACCTGAAAACGATTACATGATACCGCTTGAGGGTGAGAGGTTCCAGCGCAAGTCATTGTTCGTCATGACTATTATGACTGAATCAACCGTTTTCGTTCAGGGTCTGCAGTTGTCACGGTCACGACGGAGTTCCTCGGTCAGCCGCTAGCGCCCGCACGATTCCAATGGCGTCTGATCCGGGTAGGTGAACCACCAGAACATCCCGGATGGCCCGCGACCACGCTCCTCCAAGTCGCGACGTTGGTGATGCTTGTCTGCCGTTCTCTTGACGGGATACCGCCCCCGTTGACCCCGGGTGGAGTCTGCGGGCCACAGGAGGTTCCAACAGGTTGAACGGCAGTTACAGACTCATTGCGGCGTTTCGATGCTTATCGCCGGGTCATTGAAACGCGAGTAACTCAGGGTCATCGTGTAAGGCTTGCCCTGCGACTGGCCCTGTTGCAGCAATTTCAGCGGCAGTCCGTTGGCGTCGTCTATCCAGAGGGTGAACTCGCTGGGTTCCGGCAGGGTGTTCCTGACCAGGAATTTTTTCGCCGGCATCCCGTCCACGCGGTCGCTGCCCAATGCTTCGACGCTTAACCCGGATTTGTTCTTTTCCAGCGTCAGTGGATCGCGCCATTGGCTCAGCGTGCCCTTGGGCAGCGGTATCTTCATCGACCTGCCTTGCGCATGCATGTACATGGTGTCGCCGACGATGATCTGGGTGCCGGCCTGCATCTTCATCCGGTAGCGGTCGGGCGCGACAAAGTCCATTTCGTTGGTCATGTCGTGCGCGCCTTCCATCTTCATCACCGCGTGCAGGGTTTTGGCCTGCATGAACTTGTCCATGGAGGCCGCTACTTCATCCTTAGGACTGGCGAGCGGGGCGAGTGCCGACCCAGCACCGGCGGCCGAAGCGGACGCGGGCGACAGGTTCGAAGCAGCAGGGTCGGCCGGCGTGGAAGGCTTGCAGGCGGCCATCACCAGCACCAGGCAGGCAAGCGGAATACAACGAAAGATCATGGAAAACTCCTGGATTCAGGGGCGCCAAAGGCAGGGCGTAAAGATACCCCGCAGAGTCGGGTCGCTTGGGTCCGCACGCTGGGGATCGCCGCGCGGGTTTTGCGCAACGTGTCCGGCACCGTGCGGGCCCAAGCGGCCTGTGCGGGTTCCCTTCTTACTTCCAACGGCAACTTCATCACGAAAACGGCCACGGCTCGGCCATAATCAGCGCATGGACAAGATCGAACGCATCACTGCCCTGCATCGCATCCTCAAGGCCGCCCGTTATCCGGTGACCGTCAAACGCCTGCAGGAAGAACTGGGTTGCTCGCGCGCCACCGCCTACCGCGACCTCGCCTATCTGCGCGACGCGCTGATGGCGCCGATCGAAGGCGATGGCGAAGCCGGCTTCCGCTATGCCGCCGACGAAAGTGACCGCTTCGAATTGCCGGGCCTGTGGCTGAGTTCGGAAGAGCTCTACTCACTGCTCGCCGCCCAGCAACTGTTGATGCGTACAGGGGGTGGCGTGCTGGCTGGTGCGTTGGCACCCTTGCAGAAGCGCATCGAAGGCCTGCTGGCCGACCACGCGGGCGTCGACCACTGGCCGGTAGAGCGCGTCCGCGTCATCCCGCATCGCGGACGGCGGCTGGACGAGGCCAGCTTCCGCTCCGTTGCCTCGGCGGTACTGGAACGCAAGCAGCTCAATTTCGAATACCGCGCGCGTTCCACCGACGAGCGCACCCGGCGCACGGTGTCGCCGCAACGCATTACCCATTACCGCGACAACTGGTATCTGGATGCGTGGGACCACGAACGCGATGGACTGCGCAGCTTCGCAGTGGACCGCATCAGTCAGGCAAAGGTTCTGGAAGCAGCGTCACGCGATCTTGCCGACAGCGATCTCAACAAGCAACTGGCTTCGAGCTACGGCATTTTCTCGGGTGAGCCGAAGGGATGGGCCACCATCGTGTTCAGCGCCAAGACCGCCCGTTGGGTTGCCGACGAGCAGTGGCATTCGAAACAGGAAGGCCGTTTCCTGCCCGATGGCCGTTACGAACTGAAAGTGCCTTACAGC
>JBDTZK010000334.1:0-3483 GCA_040005195.1 Pseudoxanthomonas sp. | reverse complement strand
CGGGGAATCATGAACAGCAGGAACGCCATCCAGACGTTCGCCACGATGATGTCCACGGCCACAAATTGACCGAACAGGGTGGAGTCAACCTGGAAGACTTCCTTCATCGCCGCCTGATTGGCGCCACCACCAATCCAGCTACCGGCCAATGTCGTCATCCCGCGCCAGGTGTCGCCACCCACCGTTTCCGGATGGATCACACCCAATGCCAGGAACGACACGATCGCGCCCAGCATCACCCCGACCGTGCCGGTCAGGAACATGATCAAGGCCTTCGGCCCCAGCTTCAGGATGGCGCCCATGTCTATCGCAATGCAGAACAAGGCAAGTGAGCTGGGGAGCAGGTAATCCCTGGCCATGGGGTAGAGCTGCGACGCACTGCCATTGATCAAGCCGACGCTGTTGTAGATGGCCGGCAGCAGATAGCACATCAGCAGTGCAGGCACGACACCATAGAATTTCTTCCAGGCACCACTGGTCCGTGAGGACCCCCAGAAAACGAATCCCAGCGTGGCGGCAAGCAAGCCCAGCACCACGACATCGTTAGTGATCAGTGCGGTACTGCCATCGGCAGGCGTCATCAGCTATTCCTTTTCCAGACATCAAAGACGCGCGACAGAAATGCGTGCGCAGTGTGGCCTATTGACCCAAGTGCTGCTTGAGCCAGCCGTTGACCGTGTCATGCCACAGCACGCTGTTCTGCGGCTTGAGTACCCAATGATTTTCATCAGGGAAATACAGCAGCTTCGATTCGATTCCCTTGCGCTGCAAGGCAGTGAACGCGGAAAGACCCTGGTCAACCGGCACCCGGTAATCCTTCTCACCCTGCACCACCAGCATCGGTACACGCCACTGCGCGACATGGTTGACCGGGTTGAATTTCTCGTAGGCCTTTGGGTTCTCGAAAGGCGTGCCACCGTTTTCCCATTCGCTGAACCAGAGTTCCTCAGTGACATACCCCATCGAGCGCGTGTCGAAGACGCCATCATGGCTGACCAGACATTTCCACGGCTCATTCCAGTTGCCTGCGATCCAGTTGATCATGTAGCCGCCGTAACTGGCACCTAGCGCACAGGCGTTTTTACCGTCCAGAAACGCATATTTTTTCTGCGCTGCACTCCAGCCTTTCTGCAGATCCTCAAGTGGCTTGCCGCCCCAGTCCTGGCTGATGGAATCGGTGAACGCCTGGCCATAACCCGTTGAGCCATGGAAGTCGATCATGACCACCGCATAGCCCTGCCCCGCATAGGTCTGCGGGTTCCAACGATTACTCCAGCCGTTGCCGAAGCTGCCCTGCGGGCCACCGTGGATGAGGAACGCAACCGGGTACTTCTGGCCTTCCACGTAATTCCACGGCTTGACCACGTAGCCATGCACCGTGTCGCCACCAGCACCCTTGAAATTGAACTGCTCGAAATCGCCGAAGGCCACGTCCTTCAGCCGCTCTTCCACACTCGACGTAATCGCGCGCAGCGGCGCACCCGCCTGGATGGTGCTGGTGAACAACTGGTCACCGGTCTTGAGTGTGTTGCGGGTAAACGCCAGGGTATCCCCGACGACATCGAACGCGGAAATGGTGCCCTCACCCACTAGCTGTTCGGCCTTGCCGGTGGCAATCTCGATGGCGAACAGCGGGTGCTGCCCCGTGTCCTGCGCGGTGGTGTAAAGCGTCTTGCCATCCTTCGACAACACGATCCCATCAGCGGAACGGTCCCAGTGCGCGGCGATCTCGCGCGTCTGCCCGCTGCCCAGGTCCATGCCCATCAACGCGAAACGGTCCGCTTCAAACCCGGGACGCTTCATCGCACGGTAGAACAGGGTCTTGCCATCGGCACTGAAGACTGGTCCCGCATCCCAGGCCTTGTTGGCCGCCGTGAGATTCACTGGCGCCGCCTTGCCATCGGCGGCCAGCCGATACAGATCGAAATTGGTGGACCACGCCTCACCCTTGCCCTGTACACGGATGCCTGCGACCAGCGATTTGCTGTCAGGCGCCCAGGTGTATTCGCTGGCATCGCCGAACGGCTTGGACGGCGCATCCCCTTCCAGCGTGTCCGTCAGAGAAGTCGCATTGCTCGCCGCCTTGTCCTTGCCGACCGGCAATGCGGCGACAAACAAGCGACTGCGACGACCATCGTTCCAGGTATCCCAATGGCGCACGAACAACTGGTCATAGACCACGCCCGTGCTCTTCTTGGCCCGGGTGTCGTCGAGCTTCTTCTGGGTGCAGGCAAAATCGGCCTTGCAGTTGGCGAACGTGTCGGCGCTGAACGCGATCCGCGAGCCATCAGGTGACAATTTGTAGCTGCCGACATCCAGCGCGAAGGCGGTCAGCTGCCTGGGGGCACCACCGCCGGACGCAATCGCATAAAGCTGCTGCGTGCCGGATTTGCCACTGAGGAAGTACACCGTCTTGCCATCCAGCGAGAACGACGGCGAGTTGACGTTCCAGCCTTCCGGTGTCAGCCGCTTGGGTGGTGCCATGTCACGGGTCAGCAGATTGCGCGCCCACAGGCCGGTAGTCGCCTTGGTCACTTCCTTGTCCATGTGCCGTTGCGCGAAAACCACCACGCGGCCATCGGGCGACAACACGGGCGAAGACACGCGATCCACTGCGACCATGTCGCGCACGTCGAATCCGCGCGTGGCGGCGGCAGCGGGCAGCGCGGCCAGCAGGCACAACGGTAACAAGGCGATTCGCAGTTTCATCCGGGGCTCCGGTGTCAGGGAAACCCCGATGTTAGGCCGTAACAGCCGCCCGGCGCAAAGGCATTACGTCATGCCCTTGCGCGGAATCCGGGCTTACTTGACCGGTAGTTCGTGCTGCGGTTGCGATTTGCTGCCGCTGCGATACAACAGCCAACCGACTATCGCCAGCACCAGCAAGCCTGTCCACTGATTGAAATGCCAGGCTTCAGGCAATGCCAGTACATCGGCGCTGCCCGACACAACAATCGGAACCGCTATGGCGATACCCATCAACGCTTCACCCGTGATCAGGCCAGCCGAGAACAAAGTGCCGGGGCGGTGGATACGGTCTTTTTCCTCTTCATCTTCATCCTTGACCTTGTGTTTGCGCTGTACGAAATACGACAGCAGGCCGCCGAGGAAGATCGGCACCATCAATTCCAGCGGCAGATAGATGCCGATGGCCGCCGCCAGCACGGGTACGCGGAACTTCGAACCACGCGACTTCAACCATTCGTCGAGTGCAATGATCGCGGCGCCAACGCCCGCACCCATGGCGATCATGTCCCAAGGCAACTTGCCACCGAACATCCCCTTGGCCACCGACGCCATCAAGGTCGCCTGCGGCGCCGACAATGAATTGGGATGTTCAGCCGTAGGCGCACCGATGCCATAGGCGGCTGCAAGCAGGTTGAGTACCGGCGCCATGATCAGTGCGCAGGAGAATGCGCCGATAGCCAGCATCAACTGCTGTTTCCATGGTGTTGCACCGACGATGTAACCCGCTTTCAGGTC
>JBDTZK010000333.1:0-3488 GCA_040005195.1 Pseudoxanthomonas sp. | reverse complement strand
CCCTTCTACCACATCATCGTCACCGACTCGCGCAGCGCGCGCGACGGCCGCAATATCGAGCGCGTGGGTTACTACAACCCCGTTGCCTCGGGCAACGAGAAGCGGATCGAGCTCAACACCGCTCGCGTCGACCATTGGGTCGGCCAGGGCGCGCAGATGACCGACAAGGTTCGCAACCTGTACAAGGAAGCGGGCAAGCTTGTCGTGGCGCAGGCTTCGGCCTGATCCAGCAGGACGGCGCGTTCAGCGCCGTCCGCGCTCCTGGTGAGCGATTCCTATGAGCAATAACGAACGTCGGATCCTGCTGGGCAGGATAGTCGGCGCCTTCGGCATACGCGGGCAAATCAAGATCGAATCGTGGACGGAGCCGCGCGACGCGATCTTCCGCTATCAGCCGTGGATCCTGGTGGATGCCGCCGGCGACGAACGCGAGTTCAATGGCGCGCGCGGCAAGGAATCGGGCAAGCACCTGGTCGCCAATTTCCCGGACGTCGACGACCGCAACGTGGTCGAAGCCATGCGCGGAACCGACATCTATGTGCCGCGTTCTGCACTGCCGCCGCCGAAAGCGGGCGAATTTTACTGGGTCGACCTGGAAGGGTTCCGCGTGGTCACCGTCGAAGTGGTGGACTTCGGCACGGTGTCGCACCTGATTTCGACCGGTTCCAACGATGTGCTCGCGATACGCGGAGATCGCGAACGCATGGTGCCTTTCGTCGAACCGGACTTCGTCAAGTCGATCGATTTCGAGGCCGGCCTGATCACCGTCGATTGGGATCCCGATTTCTGATGCGCATCGATGTGGTCAGCCTGTTTCCGGAATTCATCGCGCAATGCGCGGGTTTCGGCGTGGTGGGCCGTGCGCAGGAACGTGCGTTGTTGTCACTGCAAGGCTGGAATCCGCGCGACCATGCGGCAGGCAACTACCGCCGTGTCGATGACCGTCCATTTGGAGGCGGGCCCGGCATGGTCATGATGATCGAGCCGCTGCAGGCTTGCCTGGCTGCGGCACGGCTGGCTGACGAACTGCCTGCGCGGGTGATCTATCTGACCCCGCAGGGCCGCCCGTTGACCCAGCAGAAAGTCCGCGAACTGGCGGCGCAACCGCGTTTGCTGCTGCTCTGCGGGCGCTACGAAGGCGTCGACGAGCGATTGATAGCGGCCGAGGTGGACGAAGAGATTTCCATCGGCGATTACGTGCTGTCCGGCGGTGAACTGGCCGCCGCAATACTGATCGACGCAGTGGCCAGGCTGCAGGAAGGCGTCCTGAATGATGTCGAATCAGCCGCCCAGGACAGCTTCGAGGTCGATGGCCTGCTCGATTGCCCGCATTTCACCCACCCTGCCAGCCATGCGCTGGGCGAGGTGCCAGCGGTTCTGCGTTCGGGCGACCATGCGGCCATTGCCCGCTGGCGGCGGCAGCAGGCATTGGGCCGGACCTGGCTGCGTCGTCCGGAGCTGCTGAACGAGGAAGGTCTGTGCAAGGCCGACCGCGCGCTGTTGCAGGCCTTTCGCAAAGATTGGGAAGCCTTGGGCCAGGATCACGGCTAAGCCCTCGCAACACAAGGGAAATTCCAGTATTATGCTCGGCTCGCGGCAGTCCACTGCCCGGGAACCCACAATAATATCGTGCAGCACATTCGGTGACTGCATCAGATTCCAGTTGTCGAACGACACGCCCACGACACTCATTACGGTGCCACCATGACCAAGCTAAACATGAACATCCTGGCTGATTTCGAAGCCGCCCAGATCAAGCGCGAACTTCCCGCCTTCGGCCCCGGTGACACCGTTGTGGTGAACGTGAAGGTCAAGGAAGGCAACCGCGAGCGCGTCCAGGCCTATGAAGGCGTGGTGATTGGCAAGAAGAACGCGGGCCTCAATTCCGCCTTCACCGTGCGCAAGATCTCGCACGGTTACGGCGTCGAACGCGTATTCCAGAGCCACAGCGCCATCATCGACTCGGTCGAAGTGAAGCGCCGCGGCAAGGTTCGCGCTGGCAAGCTGTACTACCTGCGCGAGCTGGAAGGCAAGGCTGCACGCATCAAGGAAGACCTGGCTGCAGGCCAGCAGGCCAAGGCCGCCAAGTTGGCCGCCGCTGCAGCCGCCGCCGCAGAATAAGTTCCGGATCCATGCGTTTCCGCAACGGCCACCTTCGGGTGGCCGTTTGCATTCATGCCGTCAGGAAATCTTGCCGAGCGCGGGCGCTGCCACCGGCGCAGGCGGTTGCGATGCTACTTCGGCCGGAATAGCGACTTGCTCTGCATCGGGCGCGAGCATCCGCGCCTTGCGCCAGTTGCCCCATTGGTAATACGCCAGCGACATGACCATTGCAGACATCGCGCTGACCGGAAAACTCCACCACAGTGCATCCACGCCGATATAGGGCTGCATGAGGTTGGCAAACGGCACGCGGATGCCCCACAGGGCAAAACCCAGTATCAACAGCGGCGGCAGCACGGCGCCGGTGGCACGGACCACGCCGGAAATCACGAAGGTCACGCCGAAGAACAGGAACGACCACGCCGCGATGTGGTTGAGGTGACGCGCGATGTCGAGCGACGCGCTGCCCTCGGGCAGGAACAGCGCCAGTGTCCACCGGTCCAGCAGGATCAACGGCACAATCAACGCGCCGGTCAGCAGAAAGTTGAACAACACCCCGCTGCGTGCCGTGGCTTCCACGCGATCCCACAGGCGCGCGCCCACGTTTTGCGCGGCAATCGAAGAGCATGCTGCACCGATCGCCATCGCAGGCATCTGCAGATAGGTCCACAGCTGCATGGCGGCGCCGTAGGCCGCGGTGGTGGCGGTGCCCTTGTGGTTGACCATGGTCATCATCGCGATCATCGCCAGCGAGATCAGCACCATCTGCAAGCCCATCGGCACACCCTTCACGACCAGCGCGCGAAGGATGGTCGTGTCCACAAGCAGTAGTCGCGCATCCTTGCGACCAAGCCACAGCACGTTCTTCCTGTAGCGCAGGTAGAACAGCATCGCGGTCAGGCTGATGCCTTGTGCGAACAGCGTGGCCCAGGCGGCGCCGGCAATGCCGAGTTTCGGAAACGGGCCAAGGCCGAAAATCAGCATCGGGTTGAAACAGATATCCAGCACCACCGACAGCGCCAGGAAACGGAACGGCGTGCGCGAATCTCCCGCGCCCCGCAGTGCGGCCGAAAAGAAGGCGAAGGCGTACAGCAAAGGCATCGCCAGGAAGATGACGCGCAGGTAGGCTTCGGCCAGCGGCAACGACCCGGCCGGTGTTCCCATGGCATGCAATACCGGTCGCGCGATCAGCCAGCCGACGATGGCAATGACCACTGACAATCCGATGAAGAACGTGGCGCTGGTGCCCATCACCCGGCGGGCCTGGTCGATGTCCTTTGCGCCCATGGCCTGGCCGATCAGGATGCTGGCGGCCATGCCGATGCCAAACACCGAGCCCAGCAGGAAGAACATCACGTTGTTGGCATTGGCGGTAGCCGTGAGTG
>JBDTZK010000332.1:0-3490 GCA_040005195.1 Pseudoxanthomonas sp. | reverse complement strand
TGCCATGGTGTTGACCGCATTGGCGCCCATCGCATCGCGCACGTCGACGAGCAAGTGCACGACGAGACAGCGGAAATCTGCGGCCTCGACCAGGCGGACCTGGATGTCGCGCGCGCCACCTCCCAGCTTCACCAGCAAGGGATCCTGGGCATCGGCCAGGGCCAGCAGTTCCTCGCGCACTTCCAGCAGTCGCAGTCGCGCGCCGTGAGGGTCGGCGACGTCCATCACCTGCACCTGGGCGATCATCACCGGTGCGGTGCTCGAGGCATGGAAGCCGCCGTGTTCGCGCGCAATCAGGGCAGCGTTGCTGGCGGCGGCGATCACCGACGGTTCTTCGGTGGCCATCGGCACCAGGTAGTCGATGCCATCGACCAGGAAATTGGCAGCCACGCCGAGCGGAATGGAAATCGTGCCGACCGCATTCTCTATCATCCGGTTGGCGATGGAAGACATGCCGGGGTCGGGTTGCTGCAGTGGCCGCAGTTCATCTGCGGACAAACCGCTGAATTCGACCAGCGTCTGGAAGCGGGCTTCCGGGTCCAGCTTGTAAAAGCCGGGGATACGACTGCTTGCGTTCATGGCGTTCCTGGAGAAAGTGGGATCAATCGAAGACAGGCGTCTGCCTGCGCGCGAAGGCGGCGAGGCCCTTGCGCGCATCGGCGCTGGTGAAGGCGCGTTGCCCCAGCCGGGCTTCCTCGGCGAAGGCCTCGGCTTCCGGCAGGTCGAGCAGCCGGTGCACCGATTCCTTGATCACGGCCAACGCACTGGGGCTCAGCGCCTTGATGCGTTCGGCCAGCGCCAAGGTCTGCGGCATCAGTTCGGCCGCTGGCACCACGCGGTTGATCAGGCCTTTGGCCAGCAGCTCATGCGCGGTGAAGCCATTGGCCGACAGCAGGATCTCCATCGCATGGGCATAGGGAATCTGCCGCACCAGCCGGACCAGGGTGCCACCTGCAGGAACGATGCCCAACGAGGGTTCGGGCAGGGCGAACTTCGCCGTTTCCGAAGCGATGCGGATGTCGGTGCCCAGCATGATCTCGAAGCCACCGCCCAGGCACAGCCCGTTGATGGCGCACAGCACGGGCTTGTACATGCGCAGGTTTTTCAGGTGGGCGTCGTCCCATTGCGAGATATCGAATTCACCTTCCATCAGTGCGGGAATCGATTCACCAAGGTCCGCGCCCACGCAGAACGCGCGTTGCCCGCTGGCGGTGAGAATTACCACGCGCACCTTGGGATCATCGCGCGCAGCGATGAATGCATCGCCCAGCGCGCGATACATGGACAGCGTCAACGCGTTGAGCTTCTCGGGACGATCAAAGCGGATCATCGCAATGCCGTCGGAGACTTCATAGGCAATGGCCATCACACTACCCCCATCGACGCCAAGCGCTGCAGTTCTTCGGCGTCCATGCCCAGCAGCTCGGCGTACACCTGCGCGTTGTGCTGGCCCAGCCGGGGTGCAAGACCGGCAACCTCTGCCTGGGTCGCGGACAGCTTGATCGGCGTACCGAACATGCCGATTTTCCCTTCCGGATATTCCACGTCCACGATCATGTCGCGGGCGGCAATGTGCGGGTCTTCCACCACTTCCTTGATGTTTTTCACCGCGCACAGCGGCACATCGTCGCCGGCCATTTCCTCCAGTTCGCGCTTCGTGCGGGTCCTGAACCAGTCCTCCACCACCGGCTTGATCCGGCGTTCGTAGACACCTGCGTCGAAGCGCTTGGCCATGGTGTCGATTTCGGGATCGTCGATGAGTTCCGGCGCGCCGAACTTCATGCACGACAGCGCCCACAACTTGTCGTTGTAGCCGCCGAAAAACACATGACCGTCCTTGCACGGAAACTGGCCGTAAGGACGCACGAACGGATGTTCGTTGCCCAGCGGACCGGCGATCTCGCCATCGACGGTGTATTTGACGACCGCGTTTTCAGTCAGCGCCAGCACGGAGTCCTGCTGGGAAACATCAACCATCTGGCCCTGCCCCGTCCGTTCGGCTTCACGGATCGCAGCGAGCACGCCGATCGTGGCGAACAGCGTGGCCGATACATCGCCAACGATGGTACCCACACGCACGGGAGGGCGATCAGCGTAACCATTCATGGACCACAGGCCGCCGGTGGCCTGGCCACTGTTGTCGAAGCCGGGCTTCAACGCGTTGGGCCCGGTCTGCCCGAATCCGCTGATCGCCGCGTACACCAGTTTCGGATTCTCGGCGCGCAGCGTGTCGTAGCCGACGCCGAACCGCTGCATGGTGCCGGGGCGGAAGTTCTCCACCAGCACGTCGGCACACGTCACCAGTTGCTTGAGCAGGGCGCGCCCTTCCTCGGACTTCAGGTTGAGGGTGATGCCTTCCTTGTTGCGGTTGTACTGTGCGAAGAACGCACTGAAACGCTGGTCGCCCTGCCCTACGAACGGCGGGAAGTCGCGCACGTAGTCGGGATCTTCTGGGTGTTCGATCTTGATCACGCGCGCGCCCAGGTCGGCCAGGATCATCGAACAGTAGGGGCCCGCTACCACCCGGGTGATGTCCAGCACCACCAGGCCATGAAGCGGGCCGCGACGCGGCGCGTTCACGCCTGGCCCCCAACGTTGCTCCGAAGCTGGCGCAAGCGCGCCAGCGGCGCCTTACTCAGCGCGCCGGGTCGCCCTGCACCAGCGGATATCCCTTGAATGACTTCATGTCTTCCATCATGAAATTGGAGACGATCTTCTCCACGCCGAAGTCGCCGTCGGTCATCTCCCGCATGATCCGCTTCCAGTCGTGCAGGTCGCTCACCACTACCCGCAGCATGTAGTCGAAGTTGCCACTGATGCGCAGCGATTCCACGATCTCCGGCGTGCGTGCGGCCCAGACGTCGAATTCCACGAACCGCCCCACCGAATGGCGATCGAAGGACACCTGAGCCAACACGATGGTCACCGAACGGATGCGGTCGATGCTGATGTTGGCACGGTAGCCGGTGATCAGTCCCCGCTCCTCCAGATCGCGGATGCGACGCAGGCAGGCACTGGGCGACAGCGCCACCTGGTCCGCCAGCACCAGGTTCTTGATCTGGGCATCTTCCTGCAAGGCCTGGAGGATTTTCAGGTCGATCCGGTCTAGTGAATCCTTGAGCGACATTTCCGGCACCCGACACGACGTGGGCGTGAAGTGTCGCCGCTGCGCCCGGGCGGGACAACCGCCCGATGTCCGACGCGTCCGGAGCGTTTGCCAGGAATCGATGTGGCGTATTCATGCGATCAAACGTCCTGCGGGCGCGTTTGCGACTGCCTGCACGCTTGGTTGTTGCGCGGACTCCAGGGATTTTTGTTGTAAAACAGAGACATAGGAAGTACCGATAGAACCTGCGCATGACTGGACAATTCCCGGCAACCGGCTTCTCATCACGTCACGGAGCAGAGGAATGGTCGCCAAGTCGGTGATTCCGCGGGAAGGTCAACGGAGGTTAGCGTCGGTGACTGTTCTTGGAATTGCCGAACGGTG
>JBDTZK010000331.1:0-3495 GCA_040005195.1 Pseudoxanthomonas sp. | reverse complement strand
GTGAGTACGACAACGCCATCAAGGGTGGAAAAGCATTCGACAAGGGGATCGGTAGTGGCAAGACGGTCATTGACCTGGCGAGGGCGGCCAAGGACGCGTACGGACCACTGAGCAAAGGCGACGGCAACCTCAAACCCGATTACGAGCCGTCGGTGGCGCCATCCGTGCCGTCCAAATGCCTGGAAATTGCCGAGTGCCGTCCGTGTTACGAGGAGGCCTATGGGCATGTGAACAAAACACGCATCAATCTTGAGCGCGTGCGCGCCCACTACGCGTTCACCCACAAATTAAGCACCCAGGGCACCGCTTTCATGCAGGGCGTGGCGAATGTCGCCGGCGGTGCGGCGTCGCTGGGCGCGCAAGTCGAAACGATCAAGGTGAACAACGCTGTATCCGACTTTGATCAAGTCGTTCGCAACAAAAACGCGGAGCTTCTGGATGTGCTCAAGGGCAATCTGCAGGAAGTCTCGGCATGCGAGGCAACGTATTACAAGAACGACGACTGGTATGACCGTTACGGATACGTCTATTACCAGTTCATGGTCGCCCATTACGACTACGTCCAGTCCGGCAAATAAATCATTCCATCACCACGGAGTTTTCTCATGTCGAATCCATTTCTACTCGGTGTTGCAGCGTCGTTTGTCCTGTTGCTGAGCACGATGCCTGGCGCAAGCGCAGCACCTGAATCGACGGCAAACGTCCCCACGCTCGGCGGTGCTGCCGAAAACGATCTCACTTGCGAGCCGATGCCCGATGCAGCGCCGGGCCACTTCGTCTGCGAGGACAAGGAAAGTCTTCACCGCTGCAAGGCGCTAGAAGGCAAGGGCAAAGTGCGGGTGAATGGCGCGAAGAAACCGACACCGGTGGTGAACTGCCAGCAGGGTGGTTAAGCGTTTTACACACTGCACATGTTGCCAGCCTGATGACACAGCGCGTCGCCGCGATAAGCGTCCGGCAAACTTGTAACTTCTTCTGGCTGCGCTCGTGCGCCGCGTCCACAGCCAAACTTGTATGAAGGGGCAGCGATGAAAGCAATGATGATGTTGTCATTGATAGTGATGGTGGGCGTGACAGGTTGTTCCAACAAGCCAGTTGAGGAGGCGTCCATTGTGCCGCCGCCATCACCATTGCCATCGCAATCAACAGGCAATGCCCCCGTATGGGAAATTGGTGAGGACATCGCCGGAAAGACCGTGATGATCGACGGCAAGCAGGAAGTGATTCCAGACGATGTCGCCGACGTCAAGCGCAAGATGGATGCGGCTGCGAAGGAAACGCTGGACGATATGGACGCACTGGAAAAGCAGCGAAATGAGCGCTTCAAAGACCCGGACATGACTCCCTGACCGCCCGCAACACGGCGGATTTGCGTATCTTCAGCACAGGATCTGGCCAGGAAGCGATGGATGACCACCGTGGATGATGCGCACTGGGCCGAGACCTCTGCCCTCTTCGATCAATTGCTCGACACGCCACTCGGCGCGCGCGACGCCCTGTTCCAACGCGCCAAGGCCTCGCCCGAAACGAAGCGGCGCGTCGCGCAAATGCTGGCGACACTCGATGACACCAGCAGTTTTCTCGACCAGCCACCACAGTTGCAGGGCGCAACCAATCCAGCCGAGGAATACAGTTCGCTGGCTTCCGGAACGGCGGTCGGCGCCTTCGTTGTGGAACGCCTGATCGGACGTGGCGGCATGGGCGAGGTGTATCTCGCCCATCGCAGTGGGTCGGATTTTTCCCAACACGTGGCGTTGAAATTGCTGCGGCCCGAAGCGATCAGCAACCGCGTGCAACTGGAAAACGAACGCCGATTGCTTGCCGGTCTCGATCACCCCGGCATCGCACGGTTGATCGACGGCGGCCTTGCTACAGACGGCCGCCCGTACATGGCCATGGAATACGTTGCCGGGCAGGATCTGGTGAGTTACACCGCGACGCACACGCTAGATCTCGGCGCGCGGCTGGCGTTGTTTCGACAAGTCTGCGAAGCAGTCGACTTCGCGCATCGCAATCTGGTGGTGCATCGCGATTTGAAGCCAGCCAACATTCTGGTGGACTCTGCTGGCCGCGTGCGCCTGCTCGATTTTGGCATTGCCCGATTGATCGACGATGCGAGTGGTTCGACGCAAGCATTGTTGACGCCCGAGTATGCAGCACCCGAGCAATTCGAGGGCGCGCCAATCACCCTGGCCACCGACGTGTTTTCGCTTGGCGTGGTGCTCTATCAGTTACTCACCGGCGCCCGTCCATGGAACGTTGGCGGCCTGAGCCTCGGCGGCAATGCGACGCGGCGTTTTTCGGCGCCGCCGCTGCCTCCGAGCGCAACCCCGGCCGTGGCTGGCAGCATTCGTCGCAAGGAATTGCAGGGCGATCTGGATGCGATCGTCATGAAAGCCCTGCGCCCGGAACCCGCGCAGCGCTATCCAGGTGCGGATGCGCTCTGGCGCGACATCGAACGCCATCTGAAACGTGAACCCGTGGAAGCGCGCGGCGATGCGCGTGGCTATGCAATGCGCCGCTTTCTCAGTCGCCATCGGCTCGGCTTTGCTGCCACGGCGGCCGTATTTCTGGCATTGGCCGTCGGCCTGATCGGAACCGCCTGGCAGGCACAGGAAGCCCGACGCGAGCGGGATCAAGTACTGCAGGAAATGGCCCGGGGGGATGCAGTAAAAAACTACCTGCTGCTGATGTTTCGCAGCGCTGGCGAAAACTCGGCAGACGAATCCACCACCGCCAAGCAGGTCTTCGATCAAAGCGCCAAGCGCCTGGCGGCGGAGTATCGCAACGATCCCAAGACGTACGGCGAACTGGTCGCAACGCTCGGCTCGCTGTATCTGTACATGAACGACATCGACGGTGCCGTGCCGTTGCTGGAACGCTACATGGCCTTGCGCAGCGCGCCTGCGGCCGCCCGCGCCGATGTCGGCATGCTGCTCGCTGAAGCGGAACTGCGACGCGGGAACGCGGCCCGTGCAAAAACGTTGCTCGATCAGTCGCAGGCGTACTGGCAAAAAGACGCAGCGGCAAACCGCAATCAGCTGGTCAGTAGCCGCCAGTTGCAAGCACAAATCCAGAAAGAGCAGGAGGGATTGCCTGCTTCGATCCGCACACTGCAACGCGCATTGCTGGAGCACGACGCGTACTTCGGTCGCAACAACGTGCAAACCGCCAACGTCTTGAACAGCCTTGGCATTGCTTATCAAGCCAATGGCGATATCGACAAGGCCGACGCCGCGTTCCGCGACAGTTGGGCAGTGCACGAGGCCGTGGGCAACGTACGCAGCGCCGCAGCCTTGCTGACGCTGGGAAATTGGGCAACGGTCGCCTACCGCAAAAACGAATACGATCGCGCGGAAAAATTGCTGATTCAGGCGAGCTCACTGCGCAAGGAACTCTACGGTCCGTCCGCATCGCTGGCGGCGATGCAGGCCAACCTTGGCAAGATCATTCTGCGTGCGAAGCGGCCACGCGACGCGTTGGTCCAACTTGAGC
>JBDTZK010000330.1:0-3500 GCA_040005195.1 Pseudoxanthomonas sp. | reverse complement strand
ACTGCAGTTCACCGCCATGGTCGAACGCGGCGTGTCACTGGCGCGCAGCCTGTTCGCCTTCAATTCGGTGAATGTGGAAGGTTGGGCGCTGTACGCCGAAGCCGAGATGGTGCCGTACGAACCATTGGACGGGCAGCTGATTGCGTTGCAGTTCCGTCTGCTTCGCGCCGCACGTGCGGTGCTCGACCCCAGTCTCAACCTGGGCATGGTGGACCGCGAGCGCGCGCGCCAGGTGCTGGAAGAAGACGTAGGCCTGTCCGAGCCCATGGCGCGGCAGGAACTGGATCGCTACACGTTCAATTCGCCGGGCCAAGCGGGCAGTTACTTCTACGGCTACACCCGGATCCTGGAACTGCGCATGCGCACCGAACTGGCCTTGGGCAAACAGTTCGACCGCAAGGCCTTCAACAACTTCCTTCTGGACCAGGGCTTGTTGCCACCGGATCAGTTGGCCAAAGCGGTGGAAGAGCAATTCGTTCCCGCGCAGAGCAAAAAGCGCTGAGGCGCGAACGAAGTCAATGCAATGCGAAGCAGGGTGTCGCCCCGCTTCGCTGACGCGCAGTTACGGCGTGGGTTCTTCTACTGCAGTGGGCACGGAGCCAGCGGGGACGTAAATAGCCACGCCTGCGGCTTTTTTCTGCGTGGTGGGAATGCCAATGCCGAGTCCACCGCCACCGTGGCGGCCATAACTGCCGCCACCAACCGACATGCCCACCGGCGAACCACTGGAACCGACGCCCATCAGGATCACGCCATTGGCACCGAGCGCAGCCGCATCGCGCTTGAGGCGGGCGACGGCGGCATCGGTCTGGCCTTGCGTGCCAAAGCCGACTGCGCTCGAGGATTCAAGTTGCGCGATTTCCACCGAGCCCGCAGGTGGTGTGGTGTAGATGCGGACCTGCGCGGGATCGACCGCCGGGCGCGCGCTGCCCAGCATGACCTTGGACGTACTGGCACAACTGGCCAGCGCAAGAGTGAGTGCAAGTAGTGAGGCATTGCGCAGGATCATGAGTGTGCTCCGTCGGTCGATGGCCGGATAATCGGCTTGCGGGACTGAATGCTGGCACACCTCCGTACATGCGGCGTGAGTGAATGACTGCGGGCCGATACAAGGTAGGGGCACCGGGACCGATGGTGCGCCCGCGTTATAGTTGGCGCATTCTTCAAGGAGCATACGCATGGGTCTTATCAGTCTGCTGTGGGGCGTCTTCGCCATGATCTGGATGGTATTTGCACTGATTCCGCTGCTCGGTTGGGGCAACTGGTTCCTGATCCCGTTCGCTGCGGTCGGCGCGATCATCGGTGCCATCGGCGTGCTGTTCACTTCCAGTGCCAGGACCGGCCGAGCCAAGACTGGCCTGTTGCTCAATGGCATCGTGATCGTGGTGGGCGTGGTGCGCCTGGGTATTGGCGGCGGCATTCTCTGATCACTCCCGGATGACGGGAATGTGGATGAAGCCAGTGCGGCGTATCCACTGAAGGGGCTATTGTCGAGAGGTGCCTTTCTACGCTGCGCTTGCAGGAGAAAAATGCCGCGGGCAGCAGAAGGAATGCGGGCGCAGCGATGTGTGCTCTGCTGTTCCCACACTGGCAGCAACATCGTGCGTCACTTCCACCGACCTCGGCACCTGCTCTCCCGGCCTTCAATCAACGTCTCGACTGAAGAGGGAAAGGACACCGGCGTATCATGGGCCGGTCACCAGGAGTTCCCATGGCTTATCCCTACACCCGTCCGCGCCGGATGCGGCGCGACGACTTCTCCCGCAGGCTCATGCGCGAGCACGTGCTGAGCGCGAATGACCTGATCTATCCGGTGTTTGTGCACGAACTTCATGGCCGTGAAGCGGTGGTGTCGATGCCTGGCGTCGAGCGTCTGTCGATCGAGGAACTGCTGAAGGTCGCCGAACAGGCAGTCGAGCTGCGTGTTCCTGCCCTGGCACTGTTCCCGGTCACCGCGCCCGAGGCCAAGTCACTCAACGCCGAAGCCGCGTGGGATGACAATGGACTGGCGCAACGCGCAGTGCGCGCGCTGAAGCAGCGCTTCCCGGAACTGGGCGTGATCACCGACGTGGCCCTGGACCCTTTCACCACGCATGGCCAGGACGGGATCATCGACAGCGATGGTTACGTGATGAACGACACCACCATCGAGGCGCTGGTAAAGCAGGCGCTGTCGCATGCGCATGCCGGCGTGGACATCGTGGCGCCCAGCGACATGATGGATGGCCGCATCGGCGCGATCCGCGAGGCGCTGGAACACGACGGCCACGTGCATACGAAAATCATGGCCTACTCGGCCAAGTACGCGTCCGCGTTCTACGGACCATTCCGCGACGCGGTCGGCAGTGCTGGCAACCTGGGCAAAAGCAACAAGTACAACTACCAGATGGACCCGGCGAACTCGAACGAGGCGCTGCACGAAGTGGCGCTGGACCTCGATGAAGGCGCGGACATGGTGATGGTCAAGCCCGGCATGCCCTACCTGGATGTGGTGCGCCGGGTGAAGGACGAGTTCGGCGTGCCCACGTTCGCCTACCAGGTCAGTGGCGAATACGCGATGCTGAAAGCCGCCTTCCAGAACGGCTGGCTGGATGAGCGCGCCTGTGTGCTGGAAGCGTTGACCGCGTTCAAGCGCGCCGGTGCCGATGGCGTGCTCACCTATTTCGCGCTGGATGCGGCACGCTGGTTGAAAGAAGCGAACCCATAACCGTAGGAGCGGGCGGTGCCCGCGATGCTCCTCTTCAGGACGTCACTGAAAAGCATCGCGGGCAAGGCGCGCTCCTACCATCAAGTTCAACAAGGAGTAAACATGAGTCACTACGCAGTTTTCGGCCATCCGGTTTCGCATTCGCTGTCGCCACGTATCCACGCGGCATTCGGACAACAGACTGGCGTCGCGCTGGACTACACCGCCATCGACACCACGACCGAAAACTTCGCCCAGGCCCTGGACAGCTTTATCGCCAGTGGCGGCAAGGGTGCCAACGTCACTCTGCCGCTCAAGGAAACTGCCTTCGCCCTGTGCAGCGTGACCAGCGAACGCGCCCAGCGCGCCGGCGCGGTGAACACACTGGTCCGCAATGACGGGCAATGGCATGGCGACAACACCGACGGCATCGGCCTGGTCCGCGACCTGACCGGTCGCCTGGGGCTGGACCTGCGCGAGCGCCGCGCCCTGTTGCTGGGCGCAGGTGGTTCGGCGCGCGGCGTGGCCCCTGCGCTGCTGGATGCCGGCGTGTCCGAACTCATCATCGCCAACCGCACGCCCGAACGCGCCGATGCGCTGGCCGACGCGCTGGGCGACCCAGCGCGCGCGCACTCGCGCTACTGGGACGATCTGGTGAACGAAGGCGACTTCGCCCTGATCGTCAATGCGACCTCCGCATCACGCAACGGCGCCGGAGAATTTCCGCTGCCATTCCAGCTGTCCATGCCACGCACGCTGGCCGTGGATTTGAACTACGGCGAAGCCGCGATTCCATTCCTGGCCTGGGCACGTG
>JBDTZK010000329.1:0-3500 GCA_040005195.1 Pseudoxanthomonas sp. | reverse complement strand
GCGACCCGGCCGGCTACAACAACTATGGCAGCGGCAACTACCACTGGTGCAATGGTACGCGCATCTCGGCGGGAGACATCGGCCACACACCGTGGACCACACAGCTCAACCTCGGCGTGCACTACTCGCCGGAGTTCGCCGACCACAAGCTCGGGATCAACCTGGATATTTTCAACGCGCTGAACGGCCAGAAGGCCGTGCAGACCGATCCAGCCGGTATCAGCTCTTACGACAAAACGACGAACACCCTCAATGTCAATAACAGCTACGGCGACGGCATCTTCTTCCAGCCGCCGCGCACGATTCGTCTGTCGCTGACTTACGATTACTGATAGCTGACACCGGCTGAGACTGGCCAAGCCAAGCCACCGACCTCACGGTCGGTGGCTTTTCTTTGTCCCGCATCCGGAGCCAGTCGCAGCTATGCATGGCGGGATGACCTCATCGCACGGATATGGACAGAAGCAACAAGGCTCACGATTTTCCGTCCATAAAGTTACTATGCCCGAATGAATTCACAGAACCTTTCTGCAGCAGAAAGTCGTCTGCGCAAGCACGCTCAGCAATACATCGACGACCAGCAGTGGGGTGCCGCGCAGGCCGCCCTGGAGTCGCTTGTTCAGCACGTGCCGAACGACGCCGCGGTATTGGTCAAACTTGCTGAAGTCGTGTTCAGGCGCGGTCGACTACGTGAATCGACCCGGCTGCTACTGCGTGTTGCGAGTCGACTCCCACGCGATGCTCAGCTGATCATCAAGGTGGTGCAGCAACTGGTTGGGGTCGGGGAGACCGCCGCTGCACGTAGCTGCCTCGACCTCCTCGCCCAGGCTCCTGAGCCACCACCGGAATTGCTGGTTGGCCAAGCACACCTGCGCTTCAGCATCGGCGAGATCGCCCTTGCGAAGGCGTTGATTGAAAAAGCCATGGCGGCTGGCATCGACTCACCCGGCGAACTGCACCTGTATGCGATGCTGCTTCAGTTCAGCGGCGAAATCGATCGTGCCTGTGCTGTACTGGAGAGATGCTTGGAGCGCTGGCCGCATTTCGGCGACGCGGCAATGACGCTGGTGAACCTGCGTAAGCAGAAGCCTGAAGCCAATCGGCTGGATTCCGTGCAGGAGCAACTGCGCCGGCTTTCCCGGGACACCAAGAATTCAGGCAGCATGTTTGTCCGTGCGGAGTTTGAGTACGCACGATTCAAAATCCTGGATGACCTCGAACGCCACGAAGAGGCGTGGCCCGCCCTGACGCAGTGCAATGCCATCATGCACGAGCTCAATCCTTACGATGCCATCGACGAAGCCGCCGTCACCGATGCACTGATACGCATGCCGGGGTTGAATGACATGGCTGGAGCGGCATCAATACCTGCGTTTGATGGTCCCACGCCGATATTCATCGTCGGCATGCCGCGCTCAGGCACCACCCTGTTCGACCGGATGCTGTCAGGCCATTCGGAGATCGTGTCCGCCGGCGAAATCATCGACTTCTGGCGCCAGCTGCACTGGGTCGCGGATGTGGCGCCAGCCAAGTCGCAGAGTCTGCTGAAGATCATCCAGCGCAGCGCCGAGATCGACTACACCGAACTGGGCGCGCGTTACCTCAAGCAGACGCAGTGGCGTGCCCAAGGTCGTGCTTACTACATCGACAAACTGCCGGGCAACATCCAGATGGTCGCGTTCATCCGCAAGGCATTGCCGCATGCACCGATCCTGCACATGGTGCGCGACCCGATGGATACCTGCTTCTCCAACTTCAAGGCCATGTTCGGCAATGTGGCGTCCTACAGCTACGACTTGCAGGCCCTGATTCACTACTACCGCCAATACGCACGTCTGACCCGGCATTGGCATGCTCAGCTTCCCGGCGCCATGCTCGACGTTTCCTATGCTTCGCTGGTGCGCGATCCTGAGAATACGCTGCGCCGTGTGCTCGATCATTGCGGGCTGGTGCTGGAGGAAAGTTGCCTAAGCCCCGAACTCAATGCCTCACCCGTTGCTACCCCGAGTAGTGCGCAGGTGCGCGAATCGATCCACACCCGCAGTCTGGGACAGTGGCGCAATTACGCGAAGCAGATGCAATCCTTGCACTTGGCACTTGGTGAATTTTCCAGTCAGGGGCAACCGCTGTGACGATAGCGACCCAAACTGTTTACTGGCAGCATGGCATGGAAGCGTCGAAATCCGTGGCTGCACGATTGTCTCGATGGTGGAGCACGATCAATCTCATTCCTCCCATCGTGAGTCTTCCGCCATTCCGCAAAACCCGCCTCTCCCGATGAATGCGGATGACATGCCCGCACTGGAAAGTCGCCTCCGTCGCCGCGCCAGGCAGTACATTGACGCCGGCCTGATGGATGCCGCGCAGATGACTCTTGAGGCGCTTGTTGAGCAGGCTCCTGATGATTCTTCCGCTCGCCTGGAACTTGCGAGTGTGTTGCTCAAGCGCGGTCAGCTACGCGCGTCAACCCAGCAGCTGCTGCAAGTCGCATTGGCGCCTCCCAGTGACGCCCAACTGATTGCCCAGACAGTGCGGCGGTTGTACTTCCATGGTGAAATTCTGGCAGCGCGAGCCTGTCTCGACCGCTTCGAGCTTGCGCCAAAGCCGACGGCTCGGAGGCTGACCGAGCAAGCGCAATTGCGCTGGATGCTCGGCGAAATACCGGCGGCGATGACATTGATGGATCGCGCAGTCGCGGCGGGAGTTGAAACGCCCGATGCCTGGTATCTGTACGCCATGCTGTCCCAGTTTACCGGGAACATCGATCAAACTGGCCGTGCGCTTGAGGCAAGCCTGCGTCAATGGCCGAATTTCAGCGACGCGGCGGTGGCGCTGGCGAATGTGCGCAAGCAGACGCCGGAAGCCAATCATCTCGATTTGCTGCGCGAACGGCTGCACCGGATTCCGGAGAGCAGCAACGCCGCTGTAGCTCGCGCCGGGTTTGAGTCGGCACTGTTCAAGGAACTGGACGATCTTGGATGCCATGAGGAGGCATGGCAGGCACTGGCGCGCAGCAACGCCCTCATGCACGCGCTCAACCCCTATGATGCGATCGGCGAGACCGCTGTGACCGACGCCATCATTCGCGCATCCCAAGCTATTGCCGCAATCCATGCCGGGTCAGCACCGACCTTCGAGGGGCCCACGCCGATCTTTATTGTCGGCATGCCCCGCTCCGGCACGACCTTGCTCGACCGCATGTTATCCAGTCATTCGCAGGTGGTTTCGGCCGGTGAGATCAATGACTTTCGACGCCAGTTGCGCTGGATGACGGACGTCCCCCCGGGCGGGGTTCAAGGCATGTTGAAGGCGCAGCAACGCAGCCCGGACATCGATTTCTCGGAACTGGGCGCGCGCTATCTCCAGCAGACGCAATGGCGTGCACAGGGACGGCGGTTCTACATCGACAAGTTGCCGATCAACTTCCGGATGGTTCAGCTCATTCATCGTGCGTTGCCGCATGCGCCGATCCTGCATATGGTTCGCGAGCCGATGGACGT
>JBDTZK010000328.1:0-3510 GCA_040005195.1 Pseudoxanthomonas sp. | reverse complement strand
CTGGTCGGTCAACAGGGTCGAGATCAGCTGATAATTGCGGGCCACCTGGGGTTCGCGCCGCAGGCGGCTGGCGGTGAAAATGGAGCACATCTCCCCGACCGCCGTGTCGAAGACCTCGTTGACGATGACGTAATCGAACTCCCCGTAGTGGGACATTTCCTCGCGTGCCGCCGCCAGACGCTGCTGGATCACCGCCTCGCTGTCCTGGCCGCGGTTGCGCATGCGCTGCTCAAGGGCTTCGCGTGAGGGAGGCAGGATGAACACACTCACTGCATTGGGCAGTTTGTCGCGGACCTGGCGCGCGCCCTGCCAGTCGATTTCCAGCAGCACGTCCTTGCCGGCACTCAACTGCGGCTCGACCGATTGGCGTGCAGTTCCTTTCCAGTCGCCGTGAACACGGGCGTACTCGAAGAAATCGCCGGCATCGATCATGTTCTGGAATTCGTCTTCGGTGACGAAGTTGTAGTGCTGCGCGTGGCGCTCGCCCGGGCGCGGCTGGCGCGAGGTGAATGAGATCGACAGCGCAATCTGCGGATCGCGTGCCAGGACTGCATTGACGATGCTGCTCTTGCCGGCACCCGAAGGCGCAGCGACCACGTAAAGGGTTCCGCGCATGCTCATGACCGGACTGGAGATGAAGGGCGGGAGACGGGGCAAAATGCCGTCAGGAATACTGCCGGAACCCCGGCGCTACCTTCCAGCCAGGCGCCTTTCCAACCTCTGGCGCCCGATTGCCCCTGCCCGGTCTTATTCAATGTTCTGTACCTGTTCGCGGATCTGGTCGATCAGTACCTTGAGTTCCACGGCCAGGTTGGTCGTGCGCACGTCAACCGACTTCGATCCGAGCGTGTTGGCCTCGCGATTGAATTCCTGGAGCAGGAAATCCAGGCGACGACCCACCGGCTCGGTCTGCTTCAGGACGCGGCGAATTTCCTTGATGTGGCTGTCCAGGCGATCCAGCTCCTCGTCCACATCCAGCTTCTGCAGCCAAAGGACGAGTTCCTGTTCGACACGGCCCGGATCGGCAGGATGCGCCAGATCGGCCAGCCGTGACTCCAGCTTGAGACGCTGGCCTGCCCGGATCAGCGGGATCAGTTCACGCACTTCCGCGGCGCGCGCAGCCAGTGCATCGACCCGATCGGTGATCGCCTGCGCCAGCTTGCCGCCTTCGCGCTCGCGCGCATCCACGAACTGGTCAAGCAGTGCATCGAGAGCCGACATCGCGTGCGCCTGCAATGCATCGGCATCTACCGCGCTGGCTTGCAGCACGCCCGGGTACTGCAACAGGTCGACGAATTCGGCGCGCAATTGCGGGAAATGCGCGTCCAGTTCCTTCGCCACTGCCGCTAACTGCGTAATCAGGTTCTGGTTGATGCGCACCGCGCCTTCGGCTTCCGGCGAGCGCAGGCGCAAGGAAAAATCCAGCTTGCCGCGCCCGATGCGTGCGGAAATGCGCTCGCGCAATGCCGGCTCCAGCACGCGCAGCTCTTCAGGCAAGCGCAACCCCAGTTCAAGGAAGCGATGGTTCACCGCCCGCAGTTCGCAGGCCAGTGTGCCGCCTTCGGTCGCGCGTTCGACGGTAGCGTAGGCGGTCATGCTGCGGATCATGGGTGGGGCCGGTGCTGCGGGAGGCGAATGGTACCCTAGCCCGCCCTTTTTACGGATTTGCGCATGACTGTTGCCCGCCCCAGTGGCCGCCTTCCCGACCAGATGCGCGAGGTCAGCATCCAGCGCGGCTTCACCCGCCACGCCGAAGGCTCTGTGCTGGTGTCATTCGGCGACACCCGCGTGCTGTGCACGGCCAGCGTGGAAAACCGCGTGCCAGGGTTCCTGCGCGGCAAGGGCGAAGGCTGGGTCACGGCGGAATACGGCATGCTGCCGCGTTCCACCCACACCCGCAGTGACCGTGAAGCCTCGCGTGGCAAGCAGGGTGGACGCACACTGGAAATCCAGCGCCTGATCGGGCGCGCCTTGCGTGCCTGCGTGGACCGCAATGCGCTGGGTGAACGCACCATCACCCTGGACTGCGACGTACTGCAGGCCGATGGCGGCACACGCACCGCCGCCATCACCGGTGCCTACGTGGCGCTGGTGGATGCGATCAACGTCTTGAAGGCCAGGAACGAGCTCAAGCGCGACCCGATCCATGGCGCAGTTGCGGCGGTCTCCGTGGGCATCTACCGCGGCGTGCCGGTGCTCGACCTGGACTATCCGGAAGACAGTGACTGCGATACCGACATGAACCTGGTCATGAACGATGGTGGCGGTTTCATTGAACTGCAGGGCACGGCAGAAGGACATGCGTTCCGTCGTGATGAATTGAATGAGCTTCTGGCGCTTGGTGAAAAGGGCATCGGCGAACTGTTCGCCGCGCAGCGGGCGGCATTGGGGCTCTAGCCGCATCGCAGGAGCGGGCCGCACCCCGATGCTTCCCATCGTCCGATTCATGGGCCAGGAACATCGCGGACAGGACCGGCTCCAACAACATTGGCACATGACATGAAACAGATACTCAGCCTGGTCAGCCTGCTGGTGGACGACTACGACACCGCTATTGCCCATTACACCGGCGCACTCGGATTCGATCTGCTGGAAGACACTGATTTCGGCAATGGCAAGCGCTGGGTACGCGTGGCGCCACACGGCGGCGGTGGCACCGCATTGCTGCTGGCCAAGGCCAGCGATGAAGCGCAGCGCGCGCGGATCGGCGACCAGCATGGCGGACGGGTCGGTTTCTTCTTGCAGACCGATGACTTCTGGCGCGACTACCGCGCGATGCAATCCAAAGGAATCACCGCGCGAAGAAACAGATGCCACGGTTGCGGTGTTCCGGGATTTTTACGGCAACCGGTGGGATCTGCTTCAAACCAACCACGCGGTGGACAACACATGAAACTGGTATTGGCATCGTCCAACCACGGCAAGCTGGAAGAACTGCGCAGCCTGCTTTCAGGCCACGGCATTGAACTGGTTGCCCAGAGTGAGCTTGGCGTGGAAGACGCGGATGAGACCGGCGCGACTTTCGTCGAGAACGCGCTGATCAAGGCGCGCCACGCGACGCGGATCACCGGCCTGCCGGCGCTCGCCGATGATTCCGGCATTTGCGTCGATGCGCTGGATGGCGCGCCCGGCCTGTATTCGGCACGCTATGCCGGCGAACACGGCAATGCCGGGCGCAATATCGACACGTTGCTGGAAAACCTGGCAGGCGTGCCCGATGAACAACGCGGCGCGCATTTTTACTGCGTATTGGTTCTGTTACGCCATACCGACGATCCGCAACCGCTGATCGTGGAAGGCGAGTGGCATGGACGGATCCTGCACGCGCGGCGCGGCGATGGCGGACATGGCTATGACCCCGTGTTTTTCGACCCGGCACACGATCAGTCTGCTGCGGAGATGGGCCTGGACTTCAAGAACCGGATAAGCCATCGCGGTCAGGCGCTTGCCCTGCTCAAGTCGAAGTTGGCCCACCTGTAGGCGTTGACCCTGCCCGCGATGCGGCTTCCC
>JBDTZK010000327.1:0-3517 GCA_040005195.1 Pseudoxanthomonas sp. | reverse complement strand
TTGCGAAAACCATTCATTGCCGTTGCGCGCACGCATCGCGCTGTTCGTGCAGATCTGCCGGGCGGTACAGCACGCGCACCAGAAGGGCGTGATCCATCGCGACCTCAAGCCCGGCAACCTATTGGTTGATGAGGTGGACGGCAAACCTGTGCCCAAGGTCATTGACTTCGGCATCGCCACGGCAGCCACGCGTGCGCGCGCTGGCGACGTTGTCGAGCGTGCCGGCACGCCCGATTACATGAGTCCCGAACAGGCCGGCAGTGACCCGACATCGGTCGACACGCGCAGCGATGTGTATTCGCTGGGTGTGGTGTTGTACGAGTTGCTGGCGGGCACGCGTCCGTCGGCGTCGCATGAAACTCGTGTCGCTGACACGACGGCGACCTTGCGCCGGCCTTCCGAGCAGCTGGCCACGCTGCCGCCGGGCCAGGCCGAACAGGTTTCGCGTGTCCGTGGGCTGAGCGTGCAGCGCATGCATCGCGTATTGCGCAGCGAGCTGGACTGGATCGTACTCAAGGCCATGAGCCATGATCGCAACGGGCGTTATTCGTCCGCAGCCGAACTGGCCGACGAGCTGCAGCGTTTCCTTGATGGGCGTCCTGTCCATGCGGTACCCGCCAGCCGCCGCTACCGCTGGGGCAGGTTTGCACGGCGCCATCGTGGTGCACTGGTGGCTGCCAGCCTGGCTGTATGCGCGTTGCTGGGCGGCCTGGGCATGTCGCTGTATGGACTTCAACAGGCGCGCGAACAACGCGCAGTGGCCGAGCAGCGCAGTGTGGAGCTGGGCAAGGTCGCCGCTTTCCAGCAATCGATGCTGGAGGGTGTGGATATCGAGGCGATGGGATTGGGAATGGCCAGCGGCCTGCGCGATCAGGTCGCGCACGCTGATCCCGTGGACGCCGCTGCGCTGGAGCATGCATTGGGCCAGGCCAGTACCGCTGACGTGGCACGCGGATTGATCGAAAACAACATCCTGGTCGGTGCCGAGCAGGCCATCAGCCGCGATTTCGCAGACCAGCCCGCACTGGCCAACGACCTGCGCGAATCGGTCGCGCGCGTGCGGGTGGCGTTGGGACTTTACGTGCAGGCCGCAGCGGGCTTCCAGCGCGTCGGCGATTACCACGCCAAGGTGTCTGGCGACTCCGCAGTCTCCGCCTTGCAAGCCCGTCGCGAGCAGGCCAGTGCCTTGCTCAATGCCGGCAAGCAGAACGACGCCATGGCCGTGCTGGACAAGGCCATGGCGGCTGCGTTGGCCTTGCCCCCGCACGATCGTGTGCGTCTGGGGTTGGAACTGGTGCAGGGCGATGTGATTGCCGCCATGGGTGACCGGCCACGCGCCTTGAAATTGCAACAAGCGATCTACGCGCAGGCGCAGGCTGCCTACACCGAGCGCGATGAGCTGACCATGCGGGCGATGAGCAGCCTGGCGATCAACCAGGCGCGTTCGGGCAACATCAAGCAAGGCAAGGCCTTGATGGAAAAGCTGGTACCGCTGAGCACCGAAGTGCTGGGGGTGGACCACAAGGACACGCTCTTTGCCACCGGCACCCTGGCCACCATGCGCGCCATGGCCGGGGACTTCGAGGGCGCGATAAAACTGCAGCGCGCCTTCATTGCCACCCAGATACGCCGACTCGGCAACGACCACATCGCCACGCTCAGCGCGCGCGGCAACCTGGTCAACATGCTGATGGATTCCGGCCATGCGAAGGAAGCGTTGCCGGAAGGTATCGCCGTCGTGGAAGCACGCTCGCGCCTGCTGGGCGCGGACAATCCACAAACCCTCCGGGCCATGCTCAACCTGTCGTCGTTATATGCGCGACTGGAGGATTTCCAGACGGCACTGGCCCTGCAGGAAAAGGTCATCGATGCACGCGTGCGCGTGCTCGGTCCGCGCCATCCGGACACGGTGTTCATCATGATCAACCACGTCGGTACGTTGGTTCAGACCGAGCAGTACGCGGTCGCATTGAAGGAGCTCCAGCGCATCCTGCCGTTGGCGCGCGAAGTACTGGAACCTGCGCATCCACAATTGCAGGCCGCGTTGATGATGCAGGCGCGCGCCTATGAGGGCACTGGCGACCTGGTCAAGGAAATAGCGTCCTATCGTGAAGCCCTGTTGATGCGCCAGTCCACACTGGGCGATGGCGATGCCAGGACCATCGATGTCGCATGGAACCTGAGTCAGGCGCTCGACGAGGCTGGAGACCGTGAAGAATCCGCGACACTGCGAGCGCGCTACCTGACACCTTTGCTATCTGCCCCGGCCAGCACGCTTTCTCCAGAGCTAGAAAAACTCGCGCTGAAAATCAGGGCTTCCGAACAGGAAGATGCTTCCTGAGCGAAATGCTCAGCGCACGACCACCGTGGTGGCCTTGTTGGCGATGATGTAGGTCTTCAGGTCTTCGACTTCGCTGACCTTGCCGATCACGCGCTGGGCGAACTTCTGCCCGGTGATACGCACGTGACAGTTCTGGAAGGGCCGCTCCTTGTCCTTGCCCTTCGAGCAATACACCACGCGGCCGTCGCGGTCCCAGCCCAGCACCAGGCGTTCCTGCTGATTGCTGGTGCGGTAGATCCAGCCTTTCTGGATATCGGATTCGGACATGGCCATGGCGTGTTCTCGATGAAGGCGCACGTGCTGACGAGCGCTTGTTGGGGGAAGTTCTATTCGCCGGGTTTGGCGGCGGATGTGGGCGCCTCAGAAGCCGCGCGCCGTGCCAGCACCGTTTCGCGGTGCGCGATGTACGCATTGGCGGCGAAGATGATACCTGCACCGACCAGGGTCCAGCGATCCAGTGGCTCCCCAAACAGCCACCAGCCAAACAACACCACCAGCGGCAATTGCATGAAGGTGATCGGGGTCAATGCCGACACTTCGCCCAGCTTCAACGCGCGCGTCCACAACATGTGCCCGGCGGTGCCCATGATGCCGGCCGCGATCACCCACAACCAGGTGATTCCCTGTGGCCATTCCCACACGCCCAGCGCAGGCAGCAAGGACATCGGTACCCACAGCAGGGTGGTGTAGATGACGATGCGGTCAGCCGGTTCGGTCGCCGACAGTTGTTTGATCTGGATCGCCACGATGCTGCTCAATACCGCCGCCAGCACCGCGACGATGGCATTGGTGCTGAATTCTGCCGAGCCCGGCCTGACGATGATCAATACGCCGATGAAGCCCAGGACCACGGCGGTCCAGCGTCGTGCACGGACCTGTTCGCCCAGCATCGCTGCTGCGGCAATGGTCACAAACAGCGGCGTGGAATAGGACAGCGACACCGCCTGCGCCAGCGGCAGGTGGCCGATGGCCCAGAAACCGCACAGCATCGAACAGATGCCGATCAGGCAGCGGAAGATGTATTTGGGGAACTGCGTGGTGCGCAGCAGGCCGGGACCATGCCGGACCAGCAGGGGCAGGGCCGCGATCAGGCCGAAGAAGTTGCGGAAGAACGCGATTTCGAATGTGTGCAGCGTCGCCGAGGCCAGGCGGATCGCCACCACCATCAGCCCGAAG
>JBDTZK010000017.1:0-11897 GCA_040005195.1 Pseudoxanthomonas sp. | reverse complement strand
GACACCTGGCGCGACCTGCTGGTGCATGCGGACTATCCGCCGGTGACGCGAGGCCTGCTCGGCCAATCTTGCGCCGCCGCTGCCTTGTTTACCGGCCATGCCAAGGTCAATGGCAGGCTGTCGCTGCAGCTTCGCAGCCCACATGCCTTGCGTACCCTGTTTGCCGAATGCACGGCGCAAGGCACGCTTCGAGGCATCGCCAGACTGGCCGAAGGCGCCGATGCACCCGCCGACCTGCGCGACCTGGGCGACGAGGCGCTGCTGGCGATCACTATCGAGAATCCCGGCCTGGACCCTCGCGAGCCCCAACGCTACCAGAGCCTGGTTTCGTTGGATGCAGCCTCGCTATCGGAGGTCTTTGAAGGCTATTTCCGCCAGTCCGAGCAACTTCCCACACGCTTGCTGCTTGCCGCTGATGGCGAAACAGCCGCTGGCCTGATGCTGCAGAAGTTGCCGGGTGACGAGGGCGACCAGGATGGCTGGGATCGGGCAGGTGCCTTGTTCGACACCCTTGGCACGGATGAGCTGCTGGCCTTGTCGGTTCCGGAAATACTGCACCGGCTGTATCACCAGGAAGCGCCGGAGATTCTGGCCGAGCGCGCGCTGCATTTCGCCTGCTCATGCTCACGCGAGCGGGTATCGGCCATGCTGGAGTCACTGGGAACCGAAGAAGCCCACGCGGCACTGGTTGAAGGCCAAGCCGAAGTACGCTGCGAATTCTGTGGCCAGACCTATGCCTTCAGCCATGTGCAGATTGATGAACTATTCGCCCTGCCGCCGGTCGGAATGGAAGCGCCCGAACGACTGCAGTAGGTTTCCGGGCGCCGGGGACTTGTTAAAGAAACATAAACCGAATAGCATCAAATCCCCTTGGGAGGGGAACTCCATCTCGGAGTTGGGAGTCTTATCCAGCCATGAAACTGCGCCTTCTGCACTTGCCGTTAGCCCTGCTGCTCGCCTTTGGCGTGGCGGCTGGCGCGCAGGCGCAATCCAGGAAGCCGCAGGCCTCCAAACGCGACCCCGCAGTCCTTCCGGTATGGAACAACACCAGCGGCAAGGTTGAAGCCGTCCTGCTGCTGGAGCCCACGGGCGAAGCCTCTGCCGGTGCCACCTGGCGCCTGGGCAGCAACACGCTCGGGGCCGCTTTTGGCCTTGAAGCAGGGGACTCCCTGGGACTGGTCTGCAATCGCCAGAGTGCCAACAGTATCGGCAACCTCATCAGCAATTGCGCCGTAGCCGAACTTACCGATGACACCGACGGCAGCAGCCAGCGCGTCAGTGCAGGCGCCTCGTTGGCACGTCCTGGCGGCAAGCTGGGCCTGTCCGCCGGCACCGGCCGCGACACCCTCCCCGCCTGGCTCTCTTCCAATGCCGGCGCACGCGTTGAACAAAACGACCTGGCGATTTTTGGCCAGAAGAACATCGGCCGCGAAGGCTACGTGCGTATTGGCGGCGCAGTCGCCCGCGCGCGACTGGTACCGATTGCCGACGTTCCGGCCATGGCCGACCGTTGGAACAGTAAAAGCCTCAGTGTGGGCGGCGGCTATGGCGCCTTCAGCGCCAATATCGTCGGTCGGGTCGTTGACGTGCCCGGACAGCCTGGCAAGTGGGAAGGTCTGGGCCTGGGAATAACCTGGCGCACCCCATGGAGCGGCCAGCTGACCGTGGGCGCGGAGAACGTGATTACCCGCGGCAAGAACCCTTTCTCGCCCAGCAACGAAAGCGGCGATGAGGGCACCGTGCCCTACGTACGGTACGAACAGGACCTCTAACCCCTTGCGGTTAAGCGGGTCGCGTCACATATTTCCATCATTTTCTTAACAAGACTTTAATTTATCTGCGAAGGCGGCTAGTATCCGCCCACCGTTGCCGATCTTGGCGTCTCCGTTGACACCGCCGGCGAGGTTCCCATTGGTTAAACCAAGACACACTGTTGGAGAGAGAGAGATGAATTTGAAGACCACCAAGCTCCGCGACGCGATTAATTTCGCACTGGTCGTAGGCGTTACCGCCCTGACGAGCACCGGCACTGCGTTTGCCCAAGACGCCACCGACACCGCCAAGCCCACCGAACTGGACCGAATTGAAGTCACAGGCTCGCGCATCCGTCAGGTTGATCTTGAGACCGCGCAGCCGGTATTGATGATCTCGCGTGAAGACATCCAGAACCAGGGCTACAGCTCTGTTGGCGACATCCTGGAAAACATTACGTCTGCTGGCTCCCCGGCGATCAGCCGCGCTGCACCGCTGAGCTCGGGTGAAGCGGTTGGCGGCACCTACATCGACCTGCGCAACCTGGGGCCGCAGCGCACCCTGGTGCTGGTCAATGGCAAGCGCCTCGGCATCACCACGGGCGGCCTTCAGGACGTGTCGGCTATCCCGACCTCAATGGTTGAACGCATCGAGGTGTTGAAAGACGGCGCGTCGACAATTTATGGTTCTGATGCAGTCGCGGGCGTGATCAACATCATCACCCGCCGCAACTTCGACGGCATGGAAGCAGGCGCCTATCTCGGCCAGTGGGGCGAGGGTGACGGCCAGGTCGAACGCTATGACATGGTGATCGGTTCCACCAGCGACCGCACCTCAATCACTTTTGGCGCTGAATACGCCAAAGAAAAGCCGGTGTTCGCACCGAACCGTTGGTTCTCCAAAGATACTTTCCCGACCGGCCCGAAAAGCCCGCCAATCCCGGGTGGCGCCTCCGGCACCACGCATTGGGGTCAGTTTTCTTTCGGAGGCACCAACTACACGCTCCGTCGTGACGTGCCCAACCTGGATCCAACCGATTTCGCAAGTTACCGACCGGTCAACGGAGCGATCGACCTCACCTATCCGAGCCAGCAGTCCACGGTTTACAGTGGCATCGAGCGCAAGTCGGTTTTCTTGAACGGCACCGTCGATATCACCGACAACATCTCCTTTGATACCGATATCCTGTATTCGGACCGCGACTCCTATGCCCGCAACGCAGGCTATCCGTTTCAGAGCGCAGCATTCGACAATACCGCTGATGGCTTGTCTGCAGACAGCCTGTTCAACCCGGTCGGCCAGGATGTGAGTTACAGGCGCCGTGGCTGGGAAGTTCCGCGTGAAGTGCGCAACAACCTGACCACGTTCCGTATTGCCAACACCCTGCGTGGCAGCTTCGAGTTTGCCGGCGACCGCGTATGGGATTGGGACGTCGGCCACCTGTACAACCAGAACAAGGGTGTACAGATCAGCACCGGCAACCTGGTAACGACGAATGTCGCGCGCGCTACTGGTGCTTCTTTCCGCAACGCAGACGGCCAAGTGCAGTGCGGCACCGTCGACGCTCCGATCACCCTGGGCACGGGCCCGGGCGCTTGCACGCCGTGGAATCCGTTGATTCCGTTCGGCTACAACAGTGAGAACAGCCTGGGCGATCCGAATGTACAGGCCTATCTGTACAAGCCGGGTCAGGCTCTTTCACAGACCGAAACCCGCAGCTACTTCGCCAACATCAGCGGCACGCTGTTCACGCTGCCAGCGGGTGACCTGGCCATGGCACTTGGCGTTGAACACCGTCAGGAGTCGGGCAGCTTCTCTCCCGACGCACTGGCACAGACGGGCGATTCCACCGATCTGGCTGCTGGCCCGACAAGTGGCAAATACAGCCTGGATGAAATCTACGCCGAGTTCCAGATTCCGTTGTTGTCCGACGTTGCGTTTGCTAAAGAGCTGACGCTGAACCTTGCGTCGCGCTACTCGGATTACGACACTTTTGGCGATACCACCAACAGCAAGGCTGGCTTCGTGTGGAAGCCGTTCGATTCATTGCTGGTCCGTGGCACCTGGTCTGAGGGGTTCCGTGCCCCCAGCATCAGCGATCTGTATGGCGGCGAATCGCAGTCCTTCGAGTTCTACGCAGATCCTTGCGATACCCAGTACGGCATCGGTGCAGGCAACGCACGTTGCTCGGCTGACGTGCCGGCAGGCTTCCGCCAACGCGCCAACACGGTGTCCGGCCTATCCGAAAGCCAGGAAGACCAGTCGGATCGCGCCTTCACTTCTGGCTCCAACCCGGGCCTGACGCCTGAAGAGTCGAAGAGCAAGACCCTGGGTCTCGTGTACAGCCCGTCGTTTGCCGAGGGTCTGAACATCGCGCTTGACTGGTGGAATATCCGTATAGAGAACACCATCATTGCTGACGCCCCGACGACGGTGCTTGATGACTGCTACGTGCGCGGCATCGAGTCGCGTTGTTCCGACCCGACCGGTTCTCGCTTCACCCGAGATGCCGATGGCGTGATCACTTCGTTCTTCTATGCCGGCATCAACGCGGGCTATCAGGAAACCGAGGGCTATGACCTTGACCTGAATTACTCGTTGAATACCGACTACGGCAAGTTCAGCCTGTCCTGGTTGAACACCTATGTGTCAAAGAATGAGCTGAAGCAGGACAACGACGACGCAATTCCACCTTCGCAGAATAATGGCTTTTCGAGCAATGCCGGCATCAACTTCCGCCTGCGCTCCAATGCCAGCCTGACCTGGGAACGCGGCGACGTTGGCATCACCTGGAGCACCCGGTACTTCTCTGGCGTGAAGGAAAGCTGCCTGGACGCGGCCGACCTGCCAGATATGTGTACCTATCCGAACTACACCGCACCGGATCTGGGTGGAGCGATCAATCCGCAGAACCGTATCGGCTCCAACACGTTCCACGACCTGCAGGTCCGCTGGAATACGCCATGGAACGCGACGATCTCGGCGGGTGCGAACAACGTGTTTGAGCACTATGCGGCACCGATGTACTCCAACCCGGCATCTGGCTCGGCGTACTACGGCGGCTATGACATCGGTCGCTTTGTGTACATGCAGTACAAGCAGCGCTTCTGATAGCAACTGTTTTACGCACAAACACTACGGCCCCTTTTGGGGCCGTAGTTCTTTCTACGCTTTGAAAGAAAAGCCAAAGTTTGATCAGCGACTTTGCGCTCAGGCGCAAAGCAAACCGCCCGACATCTGTAACTTATTGCAAGCCGACCATTTGTTTGCGAACGCAGCGAATGGCCTGCGGCAGTAATTCGATGGCAATTGCTGAAGCAACCGGCGCTTACGGCGCAACGGTCCTCAACCGCCTTGTGCGCGCCGATAAGGCTGGAACAGCTGCAATAGCCACGGTTTCTGCGCCAGCACCAGGCTCACGCCCACGCGCTCCTGCGCGCTCAGGGTTGCATCGCGCGCCAGCAGTGCATCGAACTCCCTGGCGAGTTCTTCCAGCCTGAGACGCAGCTGCTTCACCCCGTCGATGCTCAAACTGCCACTGAGTAGCAGCAATACGTCTTGCTCGCCGTCGAATGGGTCTGCGAAGAAGTCACCGAGTAGATTGAGACGAAAATAGCGCTCCATGGGCCCGTTGGCGCGCCAGCGGAAGTTGCGCGCGGTCAGCGGCCTGCCACGATTGCCCGGCATCAATTCGATGATGCCCAGCCGGTCCAGTTTGACCAGCAGCGTGGTCCACTGCGCGATATTGAAATCGAATTGCGCCAGCACGTCGTCCTGGCGCCAGCGATTGATGGTCAGGAACAAAGCAAGCAGCAAGGTGGGCTCGCTGACCAGCGCCTGCTCCTGCGCTTCACTCAGATTGGCCATGGCCGGACGACCGCGTGCAGATTCGGCGCTGAGTTCCGCCAGGCCGACATCCAGCGCATCGCAGATCTGCTCAAGCCGCTGCAAGCTCATCGCACGCTGGGAAAACATGCGTTTGATCGCCGCCTCACTCAGCTTGAGTCGCGCAGCCAGGTCGCGATAGGTCAGGCCCTGTGCGCGAAGGCAGCGCTTGAGCGAGTCAACGAGTTCGATTGAAAGTGCCATGGTCCACGAATCGTATACCCAACCCACAAGATCAGGCCACCTGAGGTAAACATATTGAGTTCCGGGGGCCGCGCCGCATGCTGCGGCAGGTGTTAACTCAGGAGTTGCTCATGTCGCGTCGCTTGCCCTACCCGGTTTACTGCACGCTTCTTTTTGCTGTTGCATTGCCATTTTCCGGCTTACCCGAAACTGCAGCTGCCCAGTCCAACCAGGCCAGTAATGCATCGGCTGCCAGCCTGGACGCATCGGTGGAAGTTCCCATCGTTGCTTTTGAGGCATTGAGTGCCGGCGGCCATTTCTCGGTCACCGCAGTACAGGCGAGCGCACGTGGCACGCTTTTGACCATTTCCGTTGCGCCTGCTTTTGGCTCACTGGTACTCGCTACCTTGGTAGAGCCGAAATACAACCTGCTTTCGGGCACGCCCAAAACCAGTGTCGGGACTGTGCTGGTTGTTTCAGGCGGACTGTTGTTGATGCTGGGCGAGGAGGTCATCGCGTTCCTTCCGGAGCCTGCCGCGCGTGCGCATATCCACAGCCGGAAGATCGCACCATGATGACGCGCGCTTACCTGTTTCTGCTGGTCATGTTGCTGACGCCGCTCGCGACTGCCGGCACTCAATGCAGGTCGCTGGCTTCATCACCGCAGCAGGTGGCACACGCAACTGCCACTGCGATGCGCGTGGTATCGGCACTGGACCGGAACGATGCGCCAGTTGCGTTGGTCGCCCGCGTGGGAACCGACCTTTCGCGCCAGCGACTGGTCTATAGCCATGCAGGTTTTGTGTTGCGCGACCATGTCGACGGCAGGTGGACCGTGCTGCACCTGCTGAACGAATGCGGCACCGCCCGCTCTGGCCTGCATGCGCAGGGGCTGGTGAACTTCTTCGCCGACGACCTGGTGAACCAGGATGCACGCGTGGTGTGGCTGCAACCTGCGCTTGCCGAACGGCTGGCACTACATCTCAAAGCGCTGCCAACCAATGCGCTGCACGAGACTGCCTACAACCTGATTGCCAGGCCCGGCAGCAGTGAATACCAGAACTCCACTGCATGGGTGCTGGAGACATTAGCCGCAGCAATCGCGATGCCCGGGCTCGATCGCCGTGAAGCCGCTTATACGTGGGCGCAATACGACGGATTCAGCCCAGACACGATCCATATTGCATACAGCAAGCGCGTACTGGGTGGACTGTTCGGAACCAACACCATCTTTACCGATCACTCCGTCGGCACCCGGCTCTCAGGAAACTATCCGATCATCACCGTGCGCTCGATCGTGCGTTACCTGGAAACACGCGGCTATGTGACGGAACAGTCCGAGTGGCGAAGCGGCCGATTGCTGACGGTACCCGGCCCTGCATGAGTCAGGATTGCGCCTAACTCATTCCAGCCTGAGCTCCGCATCTCCGGAGAAAGTCTCGATACTGATTTCGCCCTCACCGCTGCCATAGCGTTTGCTGAAGCTGGCGCCCGGACCGTGTTCCGGCTTCTGGATCTGCGCGTCTGGCGCCTTCAGGTCGCCGCTGAAGCTTTCGCCACGCACCTGGGCTGAGAGGTTCTTTGGCAGCACCAGCAGCAGGTCGCCACTGACGCTTTCCAGCTTGATCTCACCGCGCGGGACCAGTGCAGCACGCAGGTCCGCGTTGCCACTGACGGTACTGGCCGAGAGCTCGCGCACCTGTTCACTGTTGACTATCACGTCGATATCACCCGATACCGTTTCGGTCTTGACATCCCCATTCATGCGACCACGCAGCACGATATCGCCACTGACCGATTGCACATCCACATCGGCGCTGTTGACCGTGAGCCGCAGGTCGCCACTGACACTTTCGACATCTATCTCACTCGGTGCTGCAGCCACCATGACATCGCCACTGACGGTGTCGATGGACAGTTTCGAAGCAGCGAGACCGGAAACATCGATATTGGCGGAGACCGAATCAATCTCGACTTCAGCACGCAGCGGCACCATCAACTGAAGGTCGCTGGAACCGGACTTGCCGCCACCCCAGCCGCTGTTTTTCGGATATTGCACCTTGATCACCAGGTGTTGTGCGTCACCTTCGACCACCAGCTTTTCAACGCCGTCGCCCAGACTGCCGGATATTTTCACCTGGGACTTGTCCCAGCCGCGCACCTGGATGTTGCCTTTCATGTTTTCCACGTCGATGCGCCCGCGCGCATCCAGCGGGCGGGTTTGGTCGATAGGCGTCACTGCCCCAGCAGAAGCGGCAAGCGCCAGGAATGAAACCAGCAACAGCGATGAAACAGTTACAGAATTGCGCATTGGATTTTCCTCAGGTCATGACCGAGCGCTGCGTCAGCTGCAGGCGGCGTGCGTAGGTACGGCGAAGTTGTTCCAGCAGGAAGACCGCATTGGGATCGCGATCGATGGCAGTCAGTATCTGCGCGACACTGTTATCCAGTTCAACAAACACGCCATGCATTTCAGGATGGGCATCAACCGGCTGGAGACGTGCAAGCGCGCTTTCGTAACTGAAGGTCATCGCCACCGCCTGTTGGCGAACCAGCGGATTGATATTGGGCTTGTCTTGCGTCGCGCCCGGCATCATCTGCCAGACCATGCCCACCACCAGCAGGATCGATGCCGCCATCGCCCAAGGCACGAACCGCCTTGGGCGGCTGCGTGGCGCACGATCTGCAGGCACCTGCTGCGGTGTGTTGGCGATACGCGTGGCAATGCCAGCCCACAGGTCGCCCGCAGGCTGGATGTCGCGACGCAAACCCTGCAACTGCCAACGCAGCGCATCATTGTCTTGATTGTTCATGCTTCACCTCCCAGGCGCGCGCGCAGCAAATGCCGCGCGCGATGCAACTGTGCTTTGGAACTGCCCACCGCCATTCCGAGTTCATTGGCAATCTCTTCATGCTTCCAGCCTTCCACGTCATGCAGCACCAACACCGCACGTGCCCGTGGCGGCAAGGTGGCGACAGCGCGCTCCAGGTCCATCGACAGCGCAGTGCCGTTGCCGGCAGAGTCGGCAACAGACAGGCTTTCAACCGCGTCTTCATCCTGGTCAAAGCGCGGACCACCGCGACGGCTACGCAATTCCATCAGGGCCGTGGTGACGGCAAGCCGATGCAGCCAGGTGGACACTGCGCTTTCGAAACGGAACTTCGGCAACGCCTGCCAAGCGCGAACGAATGCTTCCTGGGTCAGGTCTTCTGCCCGCACGCCTTGCGCACCGACCAGCCGCACGATGACGCCATGTACACGACCGGCATGGCGACGGTAGATCGCCTCGAACGCCCTGGCATCGCCACCGGCCGCTGATCGCGCCAATGCGACATCGGTTTCCGCGGCCACCTCGGGGGTGGTCGTGTCGGTCATCGTTTCGCTCATGACGGCGGTCAGCATGGAGAGTGGGATGCAGCCGCGGGCCGCAGGGTTTAAAGCACAGCCCAGAACGCCGGAAACCGGATCAATTCGGGATCAGCGTTCCGATCACGTGTTCGACATACGCTTCGAACTCTTCAAGGTGCAGGCGTGGCTGCTGCAATTGCAGCGCCAGTTGCAGAAAGCCCAGATAGGCCGAATAAGCCAGACGGGCCCGATGCTGGGCCTCGGTGCGGCCCAAGCCCGCCTGACGAAATGACGCAACCAGGTAATCCAGGCGACGTTGCGAGACACGGTTGATGACCGGCTGCACGGCCGGGTGGTCCAGCGCCTTCAGCAACTCGCTATAGATAACGTGTGGTTTGACTTCGTGCGCCACCAGCAGAAACAACTCGCGCAGGCGCGCACGCGGATCTGGGACCGCTTCCAGGCTGCCAAACACGCTTTCCTGCTCGATCGCTTCCCACCGCTCCAGCGCCGCCTGCAGCAAAGCGTCGCGTGACGGGAAATGCCAGTAGAAACTGCCCTTGGTCACGCCAAGCCGGCGCGCGAGCGGTTCGACCGCCACTGCTGCCACGCCTTGCTCGGCTACCAGATCCAGCGCCGCCTGCGCCCAGTCATCAGCGCTGAGACGCGCGGGGCGGGAAGTGCTGGCGGCAGGAAGGTCAGGCGTCTGTGTGGTCATGTTTCACATTTAACCATACGCCGAGGTTTGTTGCGGTACGTTTTGACAGGCTGCAGAACCTCCCTGAAATCAGCCACCTCCGGGCCAGCCAGATACGCGATTCCGGCAACTGATTGACTACTCAAATTGTGAGATCCATACTATCCCGTATGGTACTTCCAGCCACTCAACCTGATCCCATCCAGTCACTGGATCCGCAAGCCAGGCATCTGACCGGTGCAGGTGGGCTTTGCCTGGCGGCGACGGCGTTCCCCACCTCCTCGGTGCTGCAGGCAGAAAGCAGTTTGTTGTTCGCCCATGGTTTCGGCCAGACAAGGGGCGCGTGGCACAAGAGCGCGGTCGCATTGGCAGCCGACGGATACGCTGGACTCTCCTATGACGCGCGCGGCCATGGCGAATCGGCACGCAATCCTTCCGAGCTGACCTATACAGGCGAACAGTTCGCCGATGACCTGATCATTGTGTCAGGCGAACACACCCAACCTCCTGTACTGATTGGCGCCTCGATGGGCGGGCTGTTCGGCATGATTGCCGAGGCGCGATGGCCCGGCCTGTTCCGGGCCATGGTGTTGGTCGACATCACGCCCCGGTGGGAAGAGGCCGGCCTGCAACGCATCCTCGGCTTCATCACCGCATTCCCGCAGGGCTTCGATTCGCTGGACCATGCCGCGGAGATCATCGCGGCTTACCTGCCGCACCGCCGCGAACGCAAATCCCATGACGAACTGCGTGAAATCCTGCGCCAGCGCGATGACGGTCGCTGGGCGTGGCACTGGGACGCACGCTTGATCGATGACCTGGTTCGCGACTGCGCCCAGCACCAGGACGACATTGCCGAATCCGCACGCGCACTACGCTGCCCGGTGCTGCTGATCAGCGGCGGCCGCAGCGACCTGGTGTCGTCGCGGACCGTGGAGGAGTTCCGCACACTGGTGCCGCATGCCGAGCACGCGCATCTGCCGCAGGCCACGCACATGCTGGCGGGCGACGACAACGACACCTTTACCCAGACCGTGGTCGAATACCTGTCCAGGCTGCCCGCTACCGGCGCAGATTCCTCGCCCGCCAACCCGCTTTCCGAAAACCGCGAATCCATCGCGCCCCAGCCCGTATCCGGAGCCACTCCATGAGCATCGTCGCCCCTTTCCTCGCCTTCCTACTCGTGGGCGCGTTTGCTGCTTACCATCGCATCCGGCTGGCCTATTGGGCAGCGATCACCGCCACCTTGCTGGTCGCCTGCTGGTTGCTGGGCGCCAACCACACCGCCACGATCATCGCCGCTGTGCTGGTTGCACTGATCGCGGTGCCGCTGCTGATCCTGGCCATTCGCAAGCCGTTGGTGACCGCACCGTTGCTGAAGTTCTTCCGCAAGGTGCTGCCGCCGTTGTCGCAGACCGAGCGCATCGCCCTGGAAACCGGTTCGGTGGGCTTTGAAGGTCAGCTGTTCACCGGCGACCCGGACTGGAAGCAATTGCTTGACCAGCCCAAGCCGCAGCTCACTGCGGAAGAGCAGGCATTCCTGGACGGCCCGGTGGAAGAACTGTGCCGCATGACCAACGACTGGGAAATCACCCACGTCTACGCTGACTTGCCGCCGGAGCTGTGGGCTTTCATCAAGAAGAACAAGTTCTTCGGCATGATCATTCCCAAGGAATACGGTGGCCTGGGTTTCTCGGCGCTGGCGCACCACAAGGTCATCCAGAAGCTGGCCTCGGTGTCGAGCGTGGTCAGCTCCACCGTCGGCGTGCCGAACTCGCTTGGCCCGGGTGAACTGCTCAATCACTACGGCACCAAGGAACAGAAAGACTATTACCTGCCGCGGCTGGCCGTGGGCGAGGAAGTGCCCTGCTTCGGTCTGACCGGACCGTTCGCCGGTTCCGACGCTACTTCCATCCCCGACTTCGGCATCGTCTGCAAGGGCGAATGGAACGGCGCCAATGTGATGGGCCTGAAGCTGACCTTCGACAAGCGCTACATCACGCTGGCACCGGTGGCCACGTTGATCGGCCT
>JBDTZK010000326.1:0-3525 GCA_040005195.1 Pseudoxanthomonas sp. | reverse complement strand
CACCAGTTCGATGATGTCGCGCGAGCCATCGCCGACCACGTGGCCGGGCGTGCGCTTGGTCGCGGCGATCAGTTCGCCGTTGATGACCAGCAGGCGGTGGTCGTCGCCGCCGATGTAGGTTTCCACGATCACCGACCGCGAGTGCTCGCGCGCGGCGGCGAAACCTTCACGGATTTCGTCGTCGCCGGAAATATCGATGGTGATGCCGCGGCCATGGTTGCCGTTGTACGGCTTGGTCACCACGGAACCGCCCAGCTTGCGTGCCGCACGCAGGGCGCCGGTGGCATCGTTGACCAGTTCCTGGCGTGGCACGGGCAAGCCCAGCGAGCCGAGAATCTTGTTGGTTTCTTCCTTGTCGCTGGCCAGTTCCACCGAAATGTGCGGGGTCTTGCCAGTGACCGTGGCCTGGATACGCTGCTGGTATTTGCCATGGCCAAACTGGATCAGCGACTGCTGGTTCAGCCGCAACCAGGGGATGCCGCGCTCTTCGGCCGCGCGCACCAGCGAGGCCGTGGAGGGACCCAGCGCGCGACGTTGCGCGTAACGGATGAAGTCATCGCGTGCGGTGTCCCAGTCCCAATCATCGGCCACGCTTTTTTCAGGTTGCAGTGCGGTTGGCAGCAACGAACACAGCAGCTTGATCGCCAGTTCGCCGGCCGCAATGCCTTCTTCCTTTTGCGCGTATTCGTAGACCACCGTGTAGACGCCCGGACGATCATCGCCGACGCTGCGGGTCTTGCCGAAGGTCACATCCTCGCCTGCGACGTTCTGCAGTTCGATCGCCACGTGTTCAAGCACATGTCCCAGCCAGGTGCCTTCGCCTTCGCGCATGCGGCGGATGAAACCGCCCGGCTCGCGATATGAGCAGCCGTGCTCACCCAGGCCGGGCAGGGCGGCGACCAGCCCGTCGACGAATTCCTGGCCCAGCTTGCCGGTGGGCCAGGCCTCCAGCGCCTGCAGGTCCAGGGTCAGGCGGATCACCGGAAAATGGGCGTACTGCGAGGGACCAACGTAGACGGAGCGTTCGAGGATGCGCATGCCTTACCTCTTGATCATGGGGGGGTGTTCGGACAAGCCTGGTGGGTCAGCTTGATTTCGAGATGGCCAGCGAACCGGCCGATGCCTTGCGGGTGTGCAGGTTGAACGTAGCGCCCGCCACCAGAATGTGCACCATCAACCCGAGCAGGCAGACGGGTTCATCTTCGCGGACCTGGGCCATGGAAGAGAAGGTCAGGCCGTCGGCGTCGACTACAGTCACCGCGCCACTGCCTTCCACTTCCACCGTGTTGTCCGGGCCAATGAACGCGGCGGTGTCTTCATCCAGGCCGATGCCAATGGCGAACGGGTTATAGGCCAGTGCCGCGACCAGGCGACCCAGCCGGTCACGCTGGCGGAAATGCTGGTCGATCACGAAGCGGTTGGTCAGTCCCAGGCCGGTAGCCAGGCGCACGCTGTCGGCTTGCGGCGACGAGCCTTCCTTGCCGAAACCGATCATGTGTTCGCTGAGGATGCTGGCGCCTGCACTGGTGCCGCCGACGGTAATGCCGGACGCATTGCGTTCGCGGATGAGTTTTGCCGCCGGGGTGCCGCCCAGAATGGTGGACAGGCGCAGTTGGTTGCCGCCGGTGAAGAAGATGCCGGTGGCATTCTCGATGCGGGCCAGGCGATTGGCTTCCTGACAGTCGCGACGGGTGTCGAAATCCAGTACGTCGACGCGACTTGCGCCCAGGTCATTGAATATCTTTTCGTAGCGGCTGCCGGTGTCGGCCAGCTGGCTGGCAGTCGGAATGACCACGATTTCGGCGTCTCGACCACCGCAGAGGTCGAGGAAACGGGTGAGGATAAGGGGGTTGTCCTCCTTGTTCTCGGCGCCGCCGATGGGAACAATCCAACCTCTTTCATCGCCATCGGCGACCTTACTGGGACACATGCAAAACGACTCCTCAAACTGAAGGCTGCGTGCCACGCCGCCGCGACGGAAGCCACAGGCGCCTGGCGCCGCATGGGTTTTCCGATTTCCCCCCGATGAAGCCGCCCCCGATGCCCGCATGCCTTACAAGAAGCGGGCAGAGGGAAGTTAGCACGCGAAGCGTGGACCCGGTGTCATGAAGCCGCAGCTGCATAACGAACCTTGAGCCCGGCTGCCATGCCGCAGGCATCAGCCGTTACAATTCCCGGCGCGGCCCCGTAGCTCAGCTGGATAGAGCGGTCCCCTCCTAAGGGACAGGTCGGCGGTTCAAATCCGTCCGGGGTCACCATGGTTTTCAGTTTCAGGTGCAACTTGTCGCACTGCAACACTTGACAGCACCCTGCGGCATCGGGTCCCCTAGGGGCCATGCCTGTCCTCGCCCTTCCCGCATTGTTTCGCCCGCCGACTGCCTTGCCGTCGTCGCGCCTGCATGCCGGCGCCGGCCTTGTTTGCATTACCACCGCCATTACCCGGATTAACGGGGTGCGGTGGATCGTGTTCGCGTAATCTCGCCAACCACGTCCCCGCACCCGGATCAGGATGCGGGGGAACCCGGAACCTGAGACGCGCGGGGGCCTTTCACAAAGGTCCTCAGCTTTTATGTCGTCCGCAACCCTGCAGTCCCCCAATACGCATCGCACCATCGTGCACAAGTTCGGCGGTACGTCAGTGGCCGACGCCGAACGTTACCGCCACGTCGCCCGTCTGCTCCTGGCGCGCGACGAAGAGGAGCAGATCACTGTCGTTTCGGCGATGAAGGGCGTGACCGATGCGCTGATCGCATTGTGCGAACAGGCCTCGGGCAGCCGCACCGAATGGCGTGATCCCTGGCACGAACTGCGCGCACGCCATCGCGGTGCGATGGCATCGCTGCTGGGCGAGGATTCCGGCCCGACCATCGAATGGCTGGACGAACGCTTCGACAAACTTGCCGAAATCCTGGCGGCGTTGTCGGTGATCGGGGAGTTGCCGCGTGAAGTCCTGGATCGCGTGCAGGGATTGGGCGAGGTATGTTCGGCGCGCCTGCTGGGTGACTACCTGAAATCGCAGGGCGAGGACTGCGCGATCCTTGACGCGCGCGAAGTGCTGGTGGTGGACCGCAGCGACCTGGGTGTGGAAGTGGACTGGGAAACCAGCGCGGCACGCCTTGCGGAATGGCGCACGCGCAACCCGCAACTGCGCGTGGTGGTGACGGGTTTCGTCGCCCGCGATCGACAGACGCTCGGGCAGGAACGCTTGCACTCCGCGCTCGTGACGCTCGCGGCGCACTAGCTTGCCGGTCGTCACATCGGTTTGCTCTTCGTATCGCGTGCGCACATACGGGACGAGCAGCAGCGGACCGATCACGGTCTGCGGGCCGGCCGAGCTGCGCCCGATCTCTTCGTTGACCTGATCGCGTAGCACGCGCCGCTCGGCGATCGTCTGGCGGACCAGTCCGAGCAGCATCAGCAAAACGCCGATCAGCACAGCGATGGCGACGAGCTTGAGCGCGAGTGCACGCTGCATGGGACCTTCCTTCAGGTCGGCTGAAAGCCGCGATATTGCGTGGCGACTAT
>JBDTZK010000325.1:0-3558 GCA_040005195.1 Pseudoxanthomonas sp. | reverse complement strand
CGACACGATTCGCCGCGCAGGCGCTGGCGACGGCGCGCGCCGCTTTCGGCGCACCCAGTGAATCGGCCAGCTCGGCATAGCTGCGGGTCTGGCCGGCGGGAATCTTCATCAGCGCATCCCAGACGCGTTTCTGGAAGGCAGTCCCCACCAGGTCTACGGAGACTTCACCGTGACGACCGGCCAGCCGTTCGGCGACCGCACGCAGGCGTGGGCCCAGGAACTCATCGGTGCCCGCCTCCACGCGCTCGATCACGGCGCGGGGAAACTCCTCGTGCAGATTCTGTTCGAGCCGAAGCGGGTCATCGCCCAATTCAATCGCGCAGATGCCGCGTTCGGTGGCGGCCACAAGTGCAGTTCCCAATGCGGTCTGGACCAGCGACCAGCGGATCTGCATACCGGTACCGCCAGCGCGATACGTGGCCGGGGTCATGCCCAGCTTGGCCGCGCCCTGCTCGTACACGCGCGATGGCGAGCCGTAGCCCGCGTCATACAGCGCGGCGCTGACTTCATGGCCGGCGCGTAGTCCCGATTTCAATGCGCCGAGCTTTTTCTGCGCCAGATAACCGGCAGGGCTGAGCCCGTAGCGAGCCTCGAACCGGCGCTGCAGTTGCGAGGCACCCAGGCCGACTGCCGCCGCCAATTCCTGCAGGGTCGGTTCGCCAACTTCAAGCAGCAAGCGGGCGCGCTCTATTTTGTCGTCATGGTTGCACATGGCCCAAAGCGTAGCGGGCGCCTGGGGCGCCCGCTATCCGATTCTTGCGATTTCCTTCTCCATCACGGAGAAGCAGACCCTCAGTCGGCCCAACGGCCGGGCTGGCTCGACTCCGGAAGCACCTGGGCCGACAACGTACGGTCCTTGCCGAGCACGCCGATGGCATCGCCCAGGATCGCAGCAGACTCGCGCAGCAACGGGTCTGGACGCTTGTCAGCCAGCTTCTCGCGTGCCGCATCCTTGATGATGTCACGCTCGTTGGCGCCCAGACCGTCGTCAGCCGCATCGTCGGCCAACGGATCCAGTGCAAGTCCGAGCGTTTTGCGTTCCGCCTGGCGCGATTTGCGCTGGGTGTCCTGCTTGTCGCGCTCAGCCCGACGCTCGGCTTCGTTCAGTGAGATGTATTTCTTGGCTTTTTCCGCACGGAAATCACTGACATCCTGCGACCACCACTGGAATTCCTTGTCCGCAGCCACGCGTGTGGCATGCAGTGCCTCCAGACGCGGCAGCAGCGGCGCAAAGTTGCCGTACTGCGTGTGCGGCACGGCAGCGATCTTGGTCCACGGCAATGCATTGTCGTAAGTGCTCTCGCCGTACTCGGTAGCATCCACGCTGACCGGGAATGCGATGTCCGGCACCACGCCCTTGTGCTGCGTGCTGCCACCGGCCACGCGGAAGAACTGCGCGATGGTCAACTTCACCGAACCGAAGCGCGGCGCTTCATTGGCCGGCCAGCGATCCAGGTCAGCGACATTCTGCACGGTGCCCTTGCCGAAGGTGGTTTCACCGATCACCAGGCCGCGTCCGTAATCCTGGATGGCACCTGCGAAAATTTCCGACGCCGACGCCGAACCGCGATTGGTCAGCACCGCGAGCGGGCCATCCCAAGCCACGCCCGGCGTGCGGTCGGCATTGACCGTGACGCGTCCGCCGGATTCACGCACCTGCACCACAGGGCCCTTGTCGATGAACAGGCCGGTCAATTCCACCGCCTCGTCCAGCGAACCACCGCCGTTATTGCGCAGGTCCATGACCACGCCGTCGAGATTGTCGGCCTTGAACTTGGCCAGCAACTTGCCGATGTCGCGTGTGGCCGAGGTGTAATCGTTGGGATTCTTGCGGCGCCCTTCGAAGTCCTGATAGAAAGCAGGCAACTTGATCACGCCGATGCGACGCGCCGGCTCACCGTTGAGCGCAGGCAGGCTGATCACTTCCGATTTGGCCGCCTGCTCTTCCAGCTTGATCTTCTGCCGCACCAGGGTGACCTGTGCATGCTTGCCATCCACGCCCGTTTCCGCCGGCAGGTATTCCAGCCGCACCTGCGTGTCCTTCTTGCCGCGGATTTTTGCGACCACGTCATCGATGCGCCAGCCAATCACATCGATCATCGGGCCTGATTTGTCCTGGCCCACTGCCACGATGCGATCACCCGCCTTCAATCTTCCGTTCACGTCGGCCGGGCCACCGGCGATGATTTCACGGATCACCACCATGTCGTCCTGGCGCTGCAATTGCGCGCCGATGCCTTCCAGCGACAACGACATGGACTGGTTGAAATTTTCTGCGGTCTTCGGCGTGAAATAATCGGTATGCGGATCGATCGCGTTGGTATAACTGTTGAGGAAAGTCTGGAACACGTCCTCGCTCTTCAACTCATCCACGCTGCGCTGATAGGTCGCATAGCGCTTGTCCAAAGTCTTGCGGATCTCGTCAGGCTTCTTGCCGGCCAGTTTCAGCCGCAGCCAGTCGTTCATCACCGACTTCTTCCAGACGTTGTCCAGCTCCTCTGTATTCGCGGCCCACGGCGCTTTCTCGCGATCGTATTCCCAACGCTGGTCGCCAGTGAAATCAAAATTCTGCTTCAACAGCGCACGCGCATACAGGATGCGCTGACCGACACGCTGCTTGTAGACGGCAAAAATATCGTAGGCCGGTCCGAGCTCACCATTGCGGATGGCATCGTCCAGTGCGGTCTTGTACGGGCCGAACTTGTCGATGTCGGTAACAGTGAAATACTGTTTTCCCCCATCCAGGGATTCAAGATAGCGCTTGAATATGTCCTGCGACAACGCATCGTCCAGCGCCCGCGGACGATAGGCGTAGCGACTGTCGGAAAGCAGGCCGAAGACCTGCTTGGAAGTAGAGGCCTGGTCTACCGTCGGCGCGGCGGTGCCTGCGAGCGGTGCGCCGTCAGCGCGCGCCAGCAATGCCAGCGGAGCCACCAGGGCGAGGGACAGAAGAGCGACAGCGGGGATCTTGAATTTCATTCGACTACTCGGACCTGGATGGCCAATGGGAGACTGCAAAAAACTTGTGACCCGGCGACAGTGCCAAAAGTTGCGGCACTGTCATCTGCTTCCAGACTAGCGGCGCGAAGTCGCCAGAATGTGAATGCTTCGTTCGCCCAAGACCTCCGGCGGGGTAGCCGTTCAGTCGGCGACGCCGGCCTGCTTGGCCTGCAGGTCCGCATGGTAGGAAGAGCGCACCAGCGGTCCGGAAGCGACATGGCTGAAACCCAGCTCATTGCCGAAGCGCTCCAGCTCAGCGAATTCTTCCGGCGTCCAGTAACGCATCACCGGATGGTGGTGGGCGGTGGGTTGCAGATATTGGCCGATGGTCACCATGTCCACGTCATGCGCACGCAGGTCACGCAGCGTGGCCTGCACCTGCGGCATGGTCTCGCCCAGGCCGAGCATGATCCCGGACTTGGTCGGCACGTGCGGATGCTGCGCCTTGAACTTCTGCAACAGGGTCAGCGACCACTGGTAGTCGGCGCCGGGGCGCACGTTGCGGTACAGGTCCGGCACCGTTTCGACATTGTGGTTGAACACGTCCGGCGGAGCCTG
>JBDTZK010000324.1:0-3566 GCA_040005195.1 Pseudoxanthomonas sp. | reverse complement strand
GACACCCTGGCCGCCTTGCGCGAGGCATGGCCGGAACGCCTGCCGCTGTGGCTGCGTATTTCAGCCACGGACTGGGCCGAAGGCGGTTGGGACATCGAGCAGAGCATCGAGCTGGCGCGTGTCGTGCGTGAGCTGGGCGTCGACCTTATCGATGTCTCAAGCGGCGGACTCGTCCCGGGCGTGAAGATCCCGGTCGGGCCCGGCTACCAGGTTGATTTTGCCGCGCGGATCCGCAAGGAAGCCGGCATCGCGACGGGCGCGGTGGGAATGATTACCGAGCCGCAACAGGCCGAAGCCATTATCGCGAGCGGACAAGCGGATATCGTGTTGTTGGCACGCGAGGAATTGCGTGACCCGTACTGGCCGCGTCGTGCGGCCAAGGCGCTCGGCGTGGAGATGGAATCCCCGCCGCAATATCAACGCGCCTGGTAAAAAACCTGCGGGCAGGACGAGCTGATTGCCGCACGAGCAACGAAGGTCGCGAAACGCGTGGCAACCGGAGCGCCTTTGTTTCGCCCCCCGGTTGTTCCTGCGAACCACACGCGACGGCCGCAGTTCACGCGGCTTCGTAGGCGCCGTAGCTGCGCAGTCGCTCGTAACGCTGTTTCAACAACTCATCGACCGGTAATTTTTCCAGGACATCGAGTTCGTTCAACAGCACCGCCTTCAAGCGGGTCGCCATCTGCCGTGGATTGCGGTGTGCGCCGCCGATGGGTTCGCGCACTACCTTGTCCACCAGGCCCAGCGACAACAGGCGCTTGGAGGTGATGCCAAGTTGTTCGGCGGCGTCTTTGGCTTTGTCGGCCGACTTCCACAGGATCGAGGCGCAGCCTTCCGGAGAGATCACCGAATAGGTGCCGTATTCCAGCATCAGCGTGCGGTCGCCGACGCCGATCGCCAGCGCGCCGCCGGAACCACCTTCGCCGATCACGGTGCAGACGATGGGTACTTTCAGCTCGGCCATTTCCATCAGGTTGCGCGCAATCGCCTCGGACTGGCCGCGTTCTTCGGCGCCGACGCCGGGATACGCGCCTGGAGTGTCGATGAAAGTCAGCAGTGGCAGTTTTAAACGTTCGGCCAGCTTCATCAGGCGCAGCGCCTTGCGGTAGCCCTCCGGGCGCGGCATGCCGAAGTTGCGCGCGATCTTGCTCTTGGTGTCGCGGCCTTTCTGGTGGCCGATGATGACCACGCTGCGGCCGTCGATGCGGCCCAGGCCACCCACGATCGCGGCATCGTCGGCATAGGCACGGTCGCCGGCCAGTTCCTGGAATTCATCGCAGAACACGCGGATGTAATCGAGAGTGTAGGGGCGCGCGGGATGCCGGGCCAGCTGCGAGACCTGCCATGGGCTGAGGTCGCGGAAAATCTGCGCGGTGCGCACGCGGAGCTTGTCCTGCAAGGCGTGCACTTCGGCGTCAATGTTGACCGCGGTGCCGGTGCTGGCGCTGCGCAGGTCCTGGATCTTGGATTCCAGGTCGGCGATAGGTTGTTCGAAATCCAGGTAATTCGGGTTCATTTATGGACTGCGGACCGGAAAGGAGGGGAGTTTAGCCGAAGCGGGGTCGTTGCCCCGTACGCCAGGGTAGGGCTGCGCTTACAGGCGGAAGCAACGGCTCAATTCGCCCAGGGCCGACTGATGGCGACCTTCACCGTGCGCACGCCCGGCTGCGCGCGCAGGGCATCCAGCAGGTCGGTGTCCACGCGCACCGACTTGGGCCCGTTCACGTCCAGCACGCCGGCCACGCCGCCCTCGCCTGACTTGAACAGCAGGTCCAGTCGCAACGGTGTCGCGCCGGGGCGATGCTTGGCCAGCAGGGCATCAATCCGGTCCCACAGGCCCGGTATACGCATGTCCAGGCGCAGCGACAGGCGCTGCGCGTGAATGCCGCAGAGCTGTGCATAGTCCCAGCACTTGCGCACCCGCAGACTGAAGCCGCCACTGAATTCGTCCTCGCGCAGACCGCCCTGGATCACCAGGATGCGGTCACGGGTCAGCAAGGCGGCCAGCTCGGTATAGGCCTCGGCGAACACGCTGCACTCGATGCGGCCGCGCCCGTCTTCCAGTTGCACAAACATCTGGCTGTCGCCTTTCTTGCGCAGCGCTACGACCTGTCCCGCGATGATCACGCCGACTTCCGGGCGCCAGCCTTTCTTCTCGGACTGCGCGGCGCCGCTCCACAGCTTGTCCAGTTCACCCAGGTCGGTGCCGACCAGTGAACGCAGGTCATCGCGATACGGGTCCAGCGGGTGCCCACTGAGGTAATGGCCCAGGGTCTCGCGTTCACCCGAGAGTTTTTGCGAAAGCGGCCATTCGTCCACCTGGGTCAGGTGTACTTCCAGCGCGGGTGCAGCATCGCCGCCACCGAACAATGACACTTGGCCGGCGTCACGTTCCTTGGCCAACTGGTCGGTGGCCTTCACCACTTCCGGCAACTGCAGCATCAGCGACGCGCGGTTTTTGCCCAGTGCGTCCAGCGCACCGGCGTTGACCAGTGCCTCCAGCGCGCGGCGATTCAACTTGGACGAATCCACGCGTTTGCAGAAATCGAGCAGGTCGTGGAAGGCGCCACCTTTGGCGCGCTCCGAGGAAATCGCCTCGCAGGCGCCGCGGCCCACGCCCTTGATCGCGCCCAGCCCGTAGCGCACGGTGCGCGGATCGGTGGCGACGAACATGTACTAGGACGCGTTGGCATCCGGCGGCAGCACGTCGAGTTGCAACATGCGCGCTTCATCCAGGAATCCGATCACCTTGTCGGTCTTGTCCATGTCCGAGGACAGCGTGGCGGCCATGAATTCCGCCGGGTAATGCTTCTTCAGCCACGCCGTCTGGTAGGCGACCAGCGAGTACGCGGCGGCGTGAGACTTGTTGAAGCCGTAACCGGCGAACTTCTCCATCAGGTCGAAGATTTCGTCGGCCTTGCGCGTGCTCACGCCGTCCTTGCCGGCGCCTTCGCGGAAGATCTCGCGGTGCTTGGCCATTTCCGCCGGCACCTTCTTGCCCATCGCGCGTCGCAGCAGGTCGGCACCACCCAGCGAATAACCGCCGACGATCTGCGCCATCTGCATCACCTGCTCCTGGTAGACCATGACGCCGTAGGTCTCTTCCAGCATCGCCCGGGTGCGCGGGTCGGGGTATTCGAACTGCTCGCGCCCGTGCTTGCGCTCGACGAACGAAGGAATCATGTCCATCGGGCCGGGGCGATAGAGTGCGTTGAGGGCGATCAGGTCCTCGAAGCGATCAGGCTTGGCATCCTTCAGTGCACGGCGCATGCCCGAAGATTCAAACTGGAACACCGAACCCGTATTGCCACTGGCAAACACGTCGCGATAGACGCTGGCATCGTACAGCGGGATCGTGGTGATGTCGATCGGCGGCCGCCCTTCGCTGGCATGGCGCACATTGATCGCCTTCACCGCCCAATCGATGATGGTCAGCGTGCGCAGGCCGAGGAAGTCGAACTTCACCAGGCCGACCGCTTCGACGTCGTCCTTGTCGTACTGGGTGACCACGCCGCCACCGCCGGCTTCGCAATAAAGCGGCGCGAAATCGGTCAGCGGGGTCGGCG
>JBDTZK010000323.1:0-3567 GCA_040005195.1 Pseudoxanthomonas sp. | reverse complement strand
TGCGTTTCGTTCCTGCCGAATACGACGACACCTGGTTGCGCGATACGGGGCCCATCACCCTGCGTGCCGGTGACCGCTTCAAACAACTGGATTTCCGATTCACTGGATGGGGCGGCAAGTACCAGGCCGGCCGTGACGACCGGCTGGTCGGTGAGCTTTCCGGCATGGACCTGTTCCACGATTACTTCGTGCAGAACATAGATTTCGCGCTTGAAGGCGGCGCCATCGAAACCGACGGTGAAGGCACCTTGCTGACCACTTGGAATTGCCTGCACGAACGCCACCCACAGCTGCTGCGCGAAGACATCACCGTCAAGCTGTCGGGATGGCTTCAGCAGGATCGTGTGCTCTGGCTCGACCATGGTTACCTGGAAGGCGACGACACCGATGCCCATATCGACACCCTCGCGCGCTTCGCGGGCAGCGATGCCATCGTATTCCAGGCCTGCGATGATCCTGACGATTCCCACTACGCAGAACTGGGCGCGATGGCTGCGGAAATCGCCGCGCTGCGCACTACCGATGGGCATCCCTACCGCCTGTTCCCGCTGCCCTGGGCCAAACCGGTGCTTGATGCAGGCCGGCGCCTGGCGGCTTCCTATGCCAATTTCCTGATCATCAACGGCGCGGTGCTCATGCCTGCCTATGGCGATGTTGCGGACGACCAGGCGGCCGCAGTCCTTGCCGAGGCATTTCCCGGCCGGGAGGTAGTACAAGTGCCCTGCCGCTCATTGATCTGGCAGAACGGCAGCCTGCATTGCATCACCATGCAGTTGCCAGCTGGCATCCTCGCCTAGGCTTGTCCCGCGCTGCAGTCCCGCCGCCGCATGGCAATACTTGATTGCCATGCAGAGAGGAATACCGATGTCCCACAAAACCACCCTGCCCGTCGCGCTAATCCAGGAAAAGAACCACGGCGATACCAATGCCAACCTGGCGGTGATCGAAGACCGGGTTGCCGAAGCTGCAAAGCGCGGCGCCAAACTGGTGCTGTTGCAGGAACTGCATAACGGCGCGTATTTCTGCCAGCACGAATCGGTGGACGAGTTCGACCTGGCAGAGCCCATACCCGGCCCCAGCACCGAGCGACTGGGCAAACTGGCCAGGCAGCATGGCGTGGTCCTGGTCAGTTCGTTGTTCGAGCGTCGCGCCGCCGGCCTGTACCACAACACCGCCGTCGTCTTCGAAAAAGACGGCAGCGTGCTGGGCAAATACCGCAAGATGCATATTCCGGACGATCCGGGGTTTTACGAAAAGTTTTATTTCACGCCAGGCGACCTCGGCTTCAAGCCTATTGATACATCCGTGGGTCGCCTTGGCGTACTGGTGTGCTGGGACCAGTGGTACCCGGAAGCGGCACGGTTGATGGCGCTGGCAGGCGCAGACCTGTTGCTGTACACCTCGGCCATCGGCTGGGATCCGGATGACGCACAGGACGAAAAAAATCGCCAGCGTGAGGCGTGGATCCTCAGCCATCGTGGCCATGCGGTGGCCAATGGACTGCCGGTGCTTTCCTGCAATCGTGTCGGCCATGAAGCGTCACCGCTGGCTTCGGAAAATGCGGTCGGCGCGTCTGGCATACAGTTCTGGGGCAACAGCCATGTACTGGGGCCGCAGGGTGAATTTGTTGCTGAAGCAGGTGGTGACGCGGAAATACTCAGCGCCGAAGTCGACCTTGCCCGCAGCGAGCAGGTGCGGCGCATCTGGCCTTTCCTGCGTGACCGTCGCATTGATGCCTACGACGATCTGCTGAAGCGTTACATCGATTGATTCCGGTGCCAGGCACCACATGACCTTCCGATAACCAGCCACTACGTTCCCATGCATTGCACGTCTGGCAACGGCAACCCACAGGCACTTTGCAATGAATGAGACGACCTCCACGACGCTTGCCGTAAACCCGCAAGCGGCAGATTTCCTGGCCAGCCAGCCTTACCAGATCGTGGAACGCAATAACGTTCGCTACACGCTGCTGGGTACCGCGCATGTTTCGCGAACAAGCGTCGACGCGGTGATGGCCGCCATTGCCAACGGTGGTTTCGATGCGGTCGCAGTCGAACTGGACGCGCAGCGGCTGCAGGCACTCAACGATCCCGATGCGTTGGCCAAGCTCGACCTGGTCAAGGTGATACGCGAAGGCAAGGTCGCGCTGTTCGCTGCGAATCTGGGTTTGGCTGCGTACCAGCGCCGCCTCGCCGAACAACTGGGCATCGAGCCGGGCGCCGAACTCAAAGCCGCCGCCAGTGCTGCCAAGGAACGCGATCTTGCATTACACCTGATCGACCGTGATGTCGGCCTGACCTTCAAACGCATCTCCGCCGGATTGGGTTTCTACGGCCGCATAAAGCTGGGTGCGGGCCTGGCGAGCAGCCTGTTCGCCAATGACGAAGTGGGCGAAGAAGAAATCGAAAGCCTGAAACAAGGCGACATGCTGGAATCGAGCTTCGGCGAATTCGCTGAGCAGAGCCCTGCCCTGTTCGCCACACTGATCGACGAGCGCGACCAGTACATGGCCGCACGGCTGCGCCAGATCGAGCATCCGCTGGCCGACAGCAGCAATCCCGGCAAGCCCTACGAAGTACTGGCGGTAGTGGGTGCCGGGCACCTGCAAGGACTCGCGCGTTATCTGCGGGAGGACGAACGCGACGCGGCCGCGCTATGCGCCAGCCTGGAACACGTCGAGAAGAAGAAGAAAATTCCCTGGTTCACCATTGTCATCACCACATTGCTGCTGGGCGGTATCGCGTGGGGCTTCTGGAGTGGCGGACTCAAGGTAGGCGTTGACCTGCTGAAGCAGTGGGTGCTGTTCACCGCCGGCTTCGCCGCGCTGGGCTGCGCACTGGCTGGTGGCCACGTCTTCAGCATTTTGGCCGCAGCCATTGCCGCGCCGCTGAAGCCATTCCGCCCCGGCATTCCCGCGGGCGCGTTCAGTGCGTTGGTGGAAGTGCGCATGCGCAAGCCTTCCTATGGCGACTTTCTTGCGTTGCGCGATGACACACAGACGTGGCGGGGCTGGTACCGCAACCGGGTCACGCGCGTCTTACTGAATTTCATCCTGACCATCATCGGCACCAGTATCGGCACGACGATTGCCTACGGCCGCATCTTCGGCAAGCTGATCAGCTGACGCGGTCGGAACACCCGTCGACATGCCGTTGTCACTGGCACATCGACGGATGCTGCCATTCAATCCGGCAAGAATGTTGGCGTGCTACTGGCAGGCAGGGTTTCACCCTTGCGCAGACCCGCCCGCTTGGTCAGGCGCGAGGTGCCGCTGCGCAAGTCGTCCAGAATCGCGTAGATCGTGGGCAGGAACAGCAGGCTGACTACCGTGGAAAAAGCCAAACCACCGGCGATAGCGCGCGCCATCGGGTAATACGGCGGACCATCACCGCCCATCTGCGTGTTGCCCCAGGCAATGGGAATCATCGCCAGGATCGCTGTGCCCATGGTCATCAGGATCGGGCGCAGGCGTTCGCGGCTGCCTTCGACCAGCGCATCGGTACGCGACATGCCGCGACGACGCAGATTGTTGATGTGTTCGATCATGACGATGCCGTTGTTCAC
>JBDTZK010000322.1:0-3571 GCA_040005195.1 Pseudoxanthomonas sp. | reverse complement strand
TCGCCGACGCGCTTGGCGATGGCGTCTTTGGACAATCCGTCCTGCTTCAGTCCGAAGGCGATGTTCTGTTCCACATTCATGTGGGGGAACAGCGCGTACGACTGGAACATCATGTTGATGGGTCGCTCGTACGGCGGCAGGTCGTTGATCACCTGGCCATCGAGATAGATCTTTCCAGAGGTCGGTTTTTCGAAACCGCCAAGGCACCGCAACAAGGTCGACTTGCCACAACCAGAGCCACCCAGCAAGGCAAAGATCTCGCCCTTGCTGATCGAAAGATTGGTGTCCTCAACGGCCACGAAACTGTCGAATTCCTTGCGAACATCGACGATGCGCAAATAGCCTTCCGTGCCCGATTCCCTTGCTGGTGCCACTGGTTCCATCGCCATGCTGATTCCCCGGGTACTGCATCCCATACAACGGGCCCCGAGTAGCGGGCCCGGAATTTTTTCTATCTTTCAGCAAACAGGGCAGCGTGTTCCGCTGCCCTGTGTTGTGGCTACTTGCCGGTCTTGAGTGCCGTCCAGAGTCGCGTGTACTGGTCGTTCACTGCGGGCGTGATGATCGCGAAGGTGAAGAGCTTCGCTTCCACTTCCGGCGGCGGGTAGATGGTCGGATCCTCGGTGATGCTTTTCTCCATCAATGCCTTGGCCTTGGGAACCGCATTGGGATAGCTGATGAAGTTGGAGTTGTTGGCCATCACCTGCGGATCAAGCAGGTTGTTGATGTAGGCATAGGCCTCATCCACATGCTTGGCATCCTTGGGGATGGACAGCATGTCGAACCATTGCGGCGCGCCTTCCTTGGGAATCGAATAGGCGATGTTGACGCCGTTACCGGCTTCTGCCGCGCGGTCACGGGCCTGGATGATGTCACCAGACCAGCCCAGTACCAGGCATGTGTCGCCATTGGCCAGCCCGTCGATGTACTGCGAGGAATGGAAGTTGGTGATGTAAGGGCGGATCGTCTTCAACAAGGCTGCCGCCTTGTCGATTACCGCCGGGTCTGTGCTGTTGGGATCTTCGCCCAGGTAGTTGAGCGCAATGGGTACGATCTCCGAAGGCGTATCCAGCAGCGTGACCCCGCAATCCTTCAGCTTGGAGATGTTTTCCGGCTTGAATACCAGATCCAGACTGTTGGTGAGATCGGTATTGCCAAACGCGGCCTTGACCTTGTCGACGTTGTAGCCGATACCCGTGGTGCCCCACATGTAGGGGATGCCGTACTTGTTGCCTGGATCCTGCTTTTCCAGCGCCTTCATGAAGACAGGGTCAAGGTTGGCGTAGTTCGGAATCCTGGATCGGTCCAGCGGCAGGAACACGCCGGCCTGTATTTGCCGACCCAGGAAATTCAGCGTCGGCACGATGACGTCGTAGCCGCTGGAACCGGCGAGCAACTTGGTCTCCAGCACTTCGTTGCTGTCGAAAACATCGTAGGTCACCTTGATGCCGGTCTTCTTCTCGAAGTTGGCGTTGGTATCCTCGGCGATGTAATCGGACCAGTTGTAGACGTTGACGCTCTTGTCACCGCCCGCGGCGACGGTCTTGCCGTCACTCTTGTCACCGCAGGCGGCAAGTACGCATGTGGCGATCATTACACCCAGTATTCGCAGTTTCATTCCACTCTCCAGATGGCCCGAAAGGGCTTGGTTGTTGTGATTGCATCCGCGTCACCGCGGGCGCGCTTGGTTTCCCCTTCCGACTACATTCCCAGCTCTGCGGCGGTCTCGTTCAGTGCCTTCCACGTCTTCTCGAACAGTTCATCGACCTGTGCGCGACTGATGATCAGCGGCGGCGACAGCAACATCGCATCGTAGGTTGCGCGAAGGATCAGGCCGTTGGCCAATGCCCGGTCGCGGCACAACTGGCCCACTGTACCGCGATCATCGAAGAATGCACGCCGGCCTTTGTCGGGCACCAGTTCCAGCGCACCCACCATGCCGACGATGCGTGATTCGCCCACCAGGCGGTGCTCGCCAAGCTCGGCCCAGCGCTGGGCGAGATAGGGCGCGGTGTCGTGCTTGCACGTGTCGACGATCTTCTCATCCTGCAGGATGCGGATGTTTTCCAGCGCCACGGCGGCGCATACCGGATGCCCCGAATAGGTGCAGCCGTGGGCCAGTTCCCCGCCCTGGTTGGCCAGCACACCCGCGACGCGATCATTGAACATGGCTGCGCCCAGCGGGATATAGCCGGAGGTGATGCCCTTGGCCAGGGTCATGACGTCCGGCATGAAACCGAAGTAGTCGGCCGCAAACCATTCGCCGGTGCGTCCAAAACCACAGATGACTTCATCGGCCACCAGCAGCACGTCGTACTTGCGACAAATGCGTTCGATCTCTGGCCAATAGGTCATCGGCGGGATATAGACACCGATCGCACCCATGATGGGCTCACCGATGAAAGCCGCCACGCGATCAGGGCCCAGCTCAAGGATCTTGGCTTCCAGCCGGCGCGAGGCGACCAGACCGTATTCATCCGGATCCATGTCGCCGCCATCGGCAAACCAGAACGGCGGATCGATGTGATGGATATCGGGGATCGGCAGCCCGCCCTGCTTGTGCATGCCGGCCATGCCGCCAAGGCTCGCGCCGGCCATGGTGGTGCCGTGATAGCCGTTGTGGCGGCCGATGAAAATATTCTTCTGCGGCTGGTCCTGCACGGCCCAGAAATGCCGCACCAGACGCAGGATGGTGTCGTTGGCTTCGGAGCCGGAGTTGGTGAAAAAGGCGTGATTGAGGTCACCCGGTGTCAGCTCGGCGAGCTTGGCCGCCAACAGAATGGTCGGCTCGGTGGTGCACTGGAAGAAGCTGTTGTAGTACGCCAGCTGCGTCATCTGCTTCGATGCGGCTTCACCCAGTTCCTTGCGCCCGTAGCCGACGTTGACGCACCACAATCCGGCGAAGGCATCCAGCAGCTTGTTGCCTTCCGCATCCCAGACATAGGCGCCCTCGCCCCTGGTCAGGATGCGCGTGCCCTTCTCCGCCAACGCGGCATTGTCATTGAAGGGATGCAGGTGGTGCGCCGCGTCCAGTTGTTGCAGGGTACGGGTATCAAGATGATCCATTGGAGCTCCTTGTATTATTTTCAGCGCGGGCGAAGCGCGGGATCCGAGTGTGCTTCTGTCTGTCTATGGAAAAGACTCCTGGCCGCGGCCGGAATAACGATTCCATTTCAACGAATCAAACGTTCAACAACAGAAATTCCCGCTCCCACGAACTGATCACGCGGAAGAAGGTTTCGTATTCCTTGCGCTTGACCGACACATAGGCGCGCACGAAACGCGCACCCAGGATTTCCTGCAACGGCTCGCAGGTCTCGAGTTCGTCCAATGATTCACCCAGTGAACGCGGCAATTCAAAACCGAACTCCTGCGCGCTCGTCGCCAGCGGCTCGGTAGCTTTCAAACCCTCGCGAATACCCATCAGGCCGCAGGCCAGAGTCGCCGCCATCGCCAGGTAGGGATTGGCATCGGAACCGGCGAAGCGACTTTCCACACGCGTGTTCTCAGGGGTATCCATCGGCACACGCAGGCCGCAGGTGCGATTGTCGTAGCCCCATTGCACGTTGAT
>JBDTZK010000321.1:0-3582 GCA_040005195.1 Pseudoxanthomonas sp. | reverse complement strand
GTTCTCGATGACACCACGTGCCATCACATAGTTCGGATCTTCGCGGTCGGACTGGCTGACCCACGGATCCAGCTGGTCAGGGGTGAACAAGGTGATGCTGTCGCGACCCTCGCACAGGTTTTCCCAGAACGCCTCCACGTCATCCGCGCCGGGGAATCTGCCGGCCATGGCGATCAGTGCGATGGGTTCGTTTGCCTCGGTTATCGTTCCCGCCTGGCCACGACCCATGCGTTTTGATTCAAGCGCGCCATCACCCTGTACGGACAAGGTTGCCACCAGTGCAGCCGGCGTGGGATGACGAAAGAAAACCGTCGCGGAAAGACCTGGCCTGGCCTTGCCTGCGCCGTCAGCGACATCGATGGGATATTTCTGCGCATAGGACTTGCGCGCGTGCTCCAACAGGCGCATGGCCAGCAGGGAATTGCCGCCCAGATCAAAGAAGTTGTCGTGCCTGCCCACCTTTTCGATCCCGAGCACGGTGGCGAAGGCTGCGCATACGTCGGCTTCATCCTGATTGATCGGCGGTTCGTAAGCGGTTGCCAAGTCTGGTCTGTCATTGCCGGGCTCAGGCAATACCTCGCGGTCGAGCTTGCCGTTGGGGGTCACTGGCAAGACATCCAGCACCATCATCACCGACGGCACCATGTAATCCGGAAGCTGATTGCGAAGAGCAGCGAGAATGCCATCGATGTCGATCAATGCTGCCGGCGACTTTGGCACAAGGTAGGCGACCAGTCGCATGTCCTCGGCCGATACGCCGCGCGCCATGACCACGGCCGAGGCAACCAGCGCATGTTCAAGCAGACGCGCCTCGATCTCGCCCAACTCAATGCGGAATCCGCGGATCTTCACCTGGAAGTCGTTGCGCCCCAGAAATTCGAGACTGCCATCTGGCAGCCATCGCGCAAGGTCGCCGGTGCTATAGCGGCGCGCGCCCGTGCGCCTGGAAAACGTGTCGGGCACGAAACGCGATTCAGTCAGGTCTTCGCGTCCCAGATAGCCACGGGTCACACCCACGCCGCCGATATGCACTTCGCCAACAATGCCTTGTGGCACGGGAAGTCCGCACCGATCGAGAATGTAGACCGTGGCGCCAGCGATGGGCCGACCAATCGGCACGTTCGTTGTCGCTTCGTACACGGCAGGCACGTCGTAGACGATGCAGCCCACCACGGTCTCGGTAGGTCCGTACTCATTGACGATGCGCACACCCGGTTGGATGTGGCGCCAAAGTCCGACGGTTGCAGGCGACAGCGCTTCGCCACCCACCACGAAGATGCCTACCTGGCTCTTCTCGCCGGAGGCCAGCAATTGCTGCCCCAACGCATCCAGATGCGAAGGCGTGATCTTGACCAGACCGTTGCCACGCGGCGACCGGATCCACGCGTGCAGTCCGTCGATCTCACCCTTCTCGGGGAGCAGGTGTACTTCGCCACCCAGTAGCCACGGTGCGAACAAGCTGGTCACCGTGGCATCGAACGCGAGTGAGGACGATACGACCGAGCTTGAGACGGGTGCATACGTCTCTGCCGCCCACCGGAGGTAATGACAGACACCTGCGTGCTGCACCATCACGCCCTTGGGCTTGCCGGTGGAGCCAGAGGTATAGATAAGGTAGGCCATGTGATCGGCCGTAAGCCCCATCGAGACTGCGTCCAGATTGCCTGTATCGCGATCCGCGAAGACAGCCTCATCACCCAACACCAGCACGTGCACGCCGGCTGCGACTGCAACCAATGCAGACCGAAGGATTTGCTGGGTCAGCAGCACCTTGGGTGCGCTGTCCTCGATCATGTAACCCAGGCGTTCTACTGGATAGGCAGGATCCAGCGGCACGTAGGCGCCCCCGGCTTTCAGCACTGCCAGCACCGCAATTGCCATATCGAGGCTACGTTCCAGGCATATCGCAACGCGGTCATCAGGGCCGACGCCCAGATCGCGCAGGCAGCGCGCCAATTGATTGGCCTTCTGATTCAGTGCGGTGTAGCTGAGTGCCTCTGTGTGTGTCGACACGGCGATTGCCTGAGGCGTCCGTAACACTTGCGCTTCGAAAAGGCGGTGAACCAACTCTGGAGCCGCAACCAGGTCAGCCTGCGCCACTTGGCTCCATTCCGACAACAGCTGTGATTGTTCCGCACTTGTCATCAGGCCCATCGCGCCAATCGGCATCTCGGCTTGTTCGACCATGGCTTGCAGCAGGTTGTGCCAATACCCCAGGTAACGCTGCGCCGTAGCCTCATCGAACAGACCTGTGGCGTATTCAAGCTCGACCGTGGTGTCGCTGTCCGCAGCGCCGACCTTCAAAGTGAGTTCGCGGCCGGCAAATTGGGCTGATCGGGCGCAAGATTTACCGACTTCAAAAGAAAGCTGCAGCCCACCCTTGATGACGGGATGATTTACTTCCAAAGAAGGCAACTGCGAACTGTGAAGTGTTGCTTCGGCCAGCAGTGAACGCACATGCCTTACGCTGTTGGCCGCCGTCTTGCTGGCATCCAGGCTTACGCATAGCGGAATGACATGCTCTTTTCCTGCAACGACCACCCCGGTCAGGACTACCGATTGCGCCGACAGCCGTTGCAACAGGAGTATCCAGGCGGCGAGCAGCAGCTCATGCTGTTCGGCCCCGGATCTTTCAACCAGCCCCATTAAGCCGGAGCAAGTCATGGCATCAAGCACCGTGCTCACCGTGGCGATTGGAGAACCCGCTGAAACCGAACGCAGGCGATCTGCGGGAATCTCGACCAGCACCGGCGCTTCCGCCAGCGCGACTTCCCAGTAATCGGATTGCTGTGTCATGGCCTCTACCAAACCCCTTTCGTCCATTATGCTTTAACGCACATAAAGCCGTTTTACGGCCAGCACGACGCACCACACTGCAGTTACGATAGCCCCCAAGACCATGTCCACAACGCCTGATTTTTCAAAACTCTACGCGCAACTGAACCTCCGGCCAGACTGCAGCCTGGAGGATTTCAAACATGCCTATCGCCGGCGCGTCGCAACTCTACACCCTGACCGCCACATGGCCGGGAACAGCCCGACAAGCAAAGAAACAATTTCCTTGCCCGACCTCATGTCGCTCTACGGCGTCGCCATGCAGTTCCAGAAAGAACACGGCAGGCTGCCCGGTGCACCCGTCGCCGGCAAGTTCAAGAGGCCGCCTCGTCCGCCGCGCGACGCGCGCCAAACGCCCGCGCGCGCGGCGAAAGACGACGGAATACCGCGCAGGGGCTGGCTGCTGTTGGCAGGATTGCTGGCATTTGTCATCTATCTGGTCATTTCCGCAACGCCAGACGCCCCTACGCATGCAGGCACTTCGTCCCATCAACAGCAATTGCCAAACGCAACAGCCACTACCACCCCCGCTGGCCCGGACTATATTGCTGTCGGCATGGACACCGCGGCAGTCCTCTCACTACAAGGCAGGCCCTCGCGTACGAGCGAGGAACTGTGGGAATACGGCCCCTCGTGGATACGTTTCGAGAAAGGCCTGGTAGTGGACTGGTACAGCTCGCCACTTTATCGCCTGCGAAGTTCCGGGCAACCAGCGCCAGGCGAGCGTCCATCCAAACACTGAAGACA
>JBDTZK010000016.1:0-12092 GCA_040005195.1 Pseudoxanthomonas sp. | reverse complement strand
GCCCAGTTCGTCACGCTCGTTGGCCACCACCCACAATTTCTGATCATGCGGCTGCACGGCCAGCGCGGTGGGATTGCGTACACAGCTTGCGAATACGCGGCGCGTGCCTGCGGCCGGATCTATCTCCAGCACTGCGGCGCGATCCACTTCGTTCTCGATGCCGTTCTCGCCGACATTGCTGTTGGAGCCAACGCCTACGTACAGGTGTTTGCCGTCGGCGCTGGCCACCATGCTCTTGGTCCAGTGATGGTTGATGGAACCTGCTGGCAGGTCGACCACTTTCACCGGTGCGGCCGTGATCGTGGTGTCACCTTCGCGGTATGGAAATTTCACCACGGCATCGGTATTGGCCACGTAGAACTGGCCCGCCACCAGCGCCATGCCGAAGGGCGAATTGAGACCCTGCAGGAACACGCCGCGTGTTTCCGCCACGCCATCCCCATCGGCATCGCGCAGCAGGGTGATGCGATTGGCGCTGGGCACGCCGGCGCCGGCCTTCTTCATCACGGCCTTCATCGCCGCGCCCTTGATGCCCTTGGCATCGTCCGGCTTGGGGGGCGCATTGGTTTCGGCTACCAGCACATCGCCGTTCGGCAATACGTACACGGTACGGGGATGGTCCAGACCGTTGGCGAAAGCATTCACGGTGAACCCGTCCGCAGCAATCGGCTTCGCGCCGGTTTTCCAGCCAACCGCCGGTGCGATGTCGACCGTTGGAATCAGGCGGGACTCGGGCTTGACCAGCACCGGGGAGGGACCGGTGTCGTGCGCGACGATCGTGGCGGGCTTGCCATTGCTGCAGGCGGACAACCACAGGAAGGCAGGTAAACAGATGAACAGGTGGGCACGCTTCATGGGGTTGCACCTCCAGCAAATTGGCTGGAGTCTGCGATGAGTCAGGTCAATCCAGCGTGAGTACAACACGAAGATGAAGATCAACGGCGCAGCGCAGCGCTTTTGCGATTAGCATCGATGCTCCATCTGACCTCTGGACCCGCATGTCGTCCTGGCAATCCCTGCTGCGCGATATCCCCGACTTTCCGAAACCCGGCATCCTGTTCAAGGACATCACCCCGGTGCTCGCCAACGCACGTGCGTTCGCTGAAGCCGTCGACGAGATGGCAGCGCCGTGGCACGAAACGCCGCTCGACGCCGTCGTGGGTATCGAATCGCGCGGCTTCATTCTTGGTGCGGCGCTGGCACTGTCACTGGGCGTGGGCTTTGTTCCCGTGCGCAAGCCCGGCAAGTTGCCCGCACGTACCCTGTCGCTGGACTACGCACTGGAATACGGCAGCGACCGGCTGCAGATCCATGCCGATGCGATGCCGCCGGGTGCCCGCATCATCGTCGTGGACGATGTGCTGGCTACCGGCGGCACGCTCAAGGCAGCGCTGGCGTTGGCCCGCCAACAAGGTGCGGACGTGGTCGGCGCGGCGGTGCTGATCGAGCTTGGTTTCGTGGGCGCACGCGAACACTGGCAGGATCCTGCACCGCTACTGGCGGCTGCCGTCTTCTGACCAGACTCAGCTTCCGCCCAGGAATTCCGCTTTGCCCAGCGGCACGCCGGCATGGCGCAGGATCGCGTACGCGATGGCAACATGGAAATACAGGTTTGGCGTGACAAATCCCAGCAGGTAGCTGCGCCCGTCGAACGCGAGCGGCTCATTGTCGCGGCGAGGTACCGATACCGCGCGCGCCTCACTGCCCTCGAACTGTTCCGGCGTGAACGTGCCCAGGTACTCGACCGCGCGATCCAGACGGTCGTAGAGCGCGGCAAATGTGGTTTCGTTATCCTCGAACCGTAATGGGTCAACGCCGGCAAGACGTGCAGGAGCACTCTTGGCGATGTCGGTGGCAATCTGCACCTGACGCAACAGCGGAAGCATGTCCGGGTACAGTCGCGTCTGCAGCAGCACGGCAGGGTCATAGCCTTTCGCCTGCGCGTGGGCCTCGCCTTTCAGCAACAACTGGCGCAGGTTGCGCAATGCGCGTTGGCTGACAGGCACGGTGGCCTGGTACATCGAAAGGGTATCGCTCATGGGGAGTATCCGTTGTGTCGGGATGTCGAGTGTACGCATAGCTGCGTGCATGATCAGCCCAGGCTGGCGGGAGACTCTATCCCGAACGAGACAAACCACTTGCGGGGTGCCATCCGGACAATGCATCCGCCAGTACGCCATGAGCAACCTTGCTCCTTATCGCCAGCCAGTCGATGGCATGGCTTATCTTAAGGACGCAGTGCTGGAGCGGAGAACGGTGTTGGACGCGCTGCCCTGCTATATCGACTGTCGCTGCAAATGTGGTTCGACAGGCGGAAGCGTCTGCGCAGCGCCGAATGCTTCAATCTTCTGCATGATTTCCGGAAGGGAAGGTCCTGATGTCGACAGCGATACATGGGCGCGTTCCCCTGGAATATGTCCAGCGACCCATACTTGATCGTTGTGAATGATCACCTCTTTGAGCTGCATAGGCGAAGTGATCCGCCCATCGTGCGCGGCAACAGTGATCTCTGCGATCTTTTCTTTCGGCAGTCCCGGTAGCTGGCCCGCGAGCGCAGCGTAGAGCGGATAGCTGGGGTGATCTGCAGGAAATATTTGCGCCTGATCATTCGTTTGGCGGTGGACGTCCGGCTGGCGTTCTTCAGCTTGTTCCTGGCGCCGATCATGATGGCCACGCGTGCGCGGGCTGGTCTGAACAGGCGGAGTGTAGTCGCGCAGCGTGTACGGTCGTTGTGGGGCCGACCACTCGGTTGCATCCGGCCGTCTTATCGAAGCTGGCACAGGCATTGCTTCACTCGATGACATGAAAAAAGGATTCGGCTTGCTTGTTTCCCGTATGCGCTGCTCAAGTGCTGCGGCACGCTGGGCGCCTTCAAGCCGCTGCTGGGCGAACTGCTCGTCGCGCGCGGCTGGCTCACCCGCCGGCTCAGGGCCGCGGATCTGATTGATGCCATCTTGAAAACGACCCAGCGGATCGCGAACGATCGCGGTGACTGCCCCCCTTCCCCATCTCAGATCACTGCGGAACTTTTCAATCATCGGCTCGAAAGTCTCTGCAAGTTGCCGCGCAGCCGGATCACCCAGTACCGATTTATCGGGTCGTTTTTCCCCATCCACATTCAGGAAGTTGTGCATGCTGTGGGAGCCGAGGTTTTTAAGGGCAGCCACCTGTGGCAAGCGCGGATCCAGTTCGTTGCGGTCGTTCGCATAGCCGGCCCCGTGCAGCCTGGCGATTTCGGCGGGAGTGGCATAGACGCGGACCTGACCATAGTGCGCGCTGGCCGCGCTGACGCTATCGGCGGCCATGACATGGTTCAGGACGCTATTGCCGCCTTCAGGAAGCCGGTAACCCAGGCTGACCGCGCCATAGGCGTTGAAGGTTTCACCTTTGAGATTGAAATAGTGGGCGGTGTATTGAGCCAACGTACCACCCAGGGAATGGCCGGTGACGGTGACTTGTGGAGCTTGAGCATTCGCATCACGACCTATGCTCTGCGCATACTCCACTGCCCGTCTGGTAAGTGCCAGAGCATCACGGGCCTGCAGGTTGACGCGCGACGTCACCATGGCTACATCGGTAACCGCGCCGTCCTTGATCCACCCTTGCCACTTCTTGTCACCTTCGGTGCCGCGATGGGCGACGATGATTTCACCAGTGTCCATGCGCTGGTAGATAGTGCCTTGGTAGCCGGTCACGCCATTGCTGTAGTGCTCGAGAATCCAATACTTGAATTCTTCATATACAAATTTCGGACGATCCTTCGGAGGGAAAATCCGAGACGGGTACTTATCGCTATAAGAATCATCCGCCAAACCTGCATACTGCTGCGACGACGCGCTCATGGCTGCAGCTCATTGGAATCCATGGTTATGCTGAAGTATTCAGAACGTTTATCTGGAGACAATTTTTCCAGTGTCCGGCTTCCAAAGTCGGGGAAGTTGTCATAGCCCTCTTCGCGCGGGTATCGCTCCTTCCAGAAATACTTCGTCACTGGCTCTCGGGTGGCGATGGATTGCGGCGAAATATCTATCCCGAACCCTGTTTCCACATATGAGCCGGTTGCTTTCAACCCGCCCGTTACACCGGTCAACTGCCAATGGCAGACGCCATCGCCGTAGTAGTCTTCATCTAACATCGCATCGAGATAGACCGTTGTCACATAGGTATTGTCATCCAATTTTTTCATTGGCAGTCCCAGAATACGCATGGGGCTGGAGGTGGTGCCAGCAAACTTGCTGGTCCAATACATGCAATCAGGCGCATCGTATTGGGCGCCGAAGCCCACATCTCCAAACGGCCCCGGCGCATCCTCGATCATCATGGTGATGTCGTAGCGCCGCCTGGGATTCGGATTGACACGAAACTTGTGCCGCAACGAAGGCGAATCGGTTTCCCGTGCCTCGGCTGCAGAATCGTTGCGTTGCGCATTGGGTGACTCGCTCATCGGCGCACAGGCCGTCAGGGCAAGACTGGCGGCAACGACAAGGGAATTGAGTTTCATGGCATCGTCCTTTTTGGTTTCGCAATCCGTTTTTGGCGAGTGAAGGGTTGGAAAAATGGGTTTTAGTTTGGCGACCGTTGGCAGGCCACCGGCCGGCACAGGACCATATGCTTGCAACATGCGGGCATTGATGGACGCCACGTCGCGCAGCAGTTGTTGATCGTGCGAAACGTCGCGGCGTGTAGTGGCCTTGGGTGAACAGGGATTCGATTCCTTGCCGACGACTGATTCCCCTGTTTGTTTCGTGGGATCACGCATTTCGGCCACCAGTTGCCAGCCGCTGCACTTCGACCTTCGGCAACAGCCTGCGGGTAAAGTACTTGTCCTGGTAGTACCTGATCTTGTCGCACATCACCGGGTGCGGGATGCCCTCATAAAGGAAGACCTCCTTGTCCGCGCCCATTGCCTTCAACTCCTGCGGGAGCATCAGCGCGCGCTTTTCCTCCGACTCGCTGCGTGATACTTCGCGGCCGCGCGTAATGTTCTGCTTGCGCACTGTGGTGTAGCCCAGCATGTCCGAATACTCGTTGGCGTCCTGTTGCTCACGTGGCGCATACAGGATCTGCAGGGCATGGTTGGTGATGATCGTGCGTGACACGTCCTTTCCGTAGGTCGCATCCAGCTGCGACATGCTCTGGATGATGGGCAGCAATCGCAGGTTGTACCCGGCCATGTAGGACACCGCCGAGGCGATGATCCCGATTTTGCCGATGGCCGTGAATTCATCCATAAGCAATACGCACTGATGCTTGAGTGCGGGGTTGGCGGACGGCAATTCCCTGGTATTGAGGTTGATGAGCTGATTGAAGAACAGATTCACGATGAGGCGGCTCTCGGCCAGCTTGTTGGGCTGGATGCCGATATAGATCGTCATCTTTTTCTTGCGCACATCGGTCAGCAGGAAGTCGTTCTCGCTGGTGGCCGCATCCAGCACCGGATTGATGAAGGCATTCAGCGGCTCCTTGAATGTGCCCATAATCGAGGCGAACGTCTCCTCGGCCTGGGACAGCAGGTTGGCGAATGCAGTCCTGGCGTAGGAGCTGAGAAACGGACTTTGCGCCCGATTCTGCAGGTAGGGTTTCAACTCGGTGCCATTCCCTGAGGACAGCCTGTAGAGCGCTCCCAGAGTGGGAAACTGCATCAGCTGGGGCGGCGCACCCTGATTACGCAGATCGTCAAAGTTCTCGAACAGGTACAGCGCAAAGGCAATGAACGCATTACGCGCCTGGCTGACCCAGAACTTCTGATCGTCCGATCCGTCCGGATAGAGCATGGCCGCGATGGCTTGCAGATCCGAAATACGGAAGTCCGGGTCTGGCGAGACATAACTCAGCGGATTCCAGCGATGCGTGCGCCGATCCTCGGCGAAGGGGTTGAACAGATAGACCTCATGTCCCTGGCTGGCGCGCCAGCCGCTGGTCAGATCGAAGTTCTCCTGCTTGATGTCCAGCACTACCATTGATTCGCGGTAGTCGAGCAGGTTGGGAATCACGAGTCCCACGCCCTTGCCCGAGCGCGTGGGCGCGGCCAGGATCACGAACTGCTGGCCGCTCAGGCGCACCAGTTTGCCGTTGAACCTGCCGACCACAATCCCATCGTCCCACGGCTTGAACATGCCATGCCGCGCCAGATCGCCGCCATTGGCAAAGCGCGCGTCGCCGTGCATGAGTTGCCGGGTGGGCTTCAACATCACAAACAGCAGTAACAGCCACAGCAGCAGCGGCAAGCCGAAACCAATGAAACCTGCCACCTTGATCTTGCCGACATAAAGCTTGAGCTGCGCAAGGTCGATCACCTTCAGATAATCAGGATAGGTGTTCCACTTCAACGGCACGCTGTCCAGTTTCAACAGCAGCAGAGTCAGGTAACCCGAGAGATAAAGTCCCGCCACCAGCATCAACAACAACGCAAGCACTGCAACGACCAGCTTCCTGTTCTTCATTTCCCACTCCTTGGGTATTTTTTTGTCCTTGAATGCGACTCAACGCCTGGGTTGCGGTATCCGTAGAGAAGCGTGTTGGCTGTGACTGGTTTGTGGCGCGCGGAAACCTTCTGGATCAATCGATCAATGCACAAGCGCATGCGTCCAAACGTGGACGCGCGATTTCTCCCTTCGTGTGTCGACAACAACACGAAAGAGCTGTTTATCCGGGTGGAATCGACTTCCAGTGCAGAAATTGTGGCGGCGCTTTGATAGCGTCCATGCGCAGCGTGTGTATCGCGGTGTTCCCTCACGGCACGGCCTCCCTGGCATGTCGTGGAATGATAGTACGTACGCGCGCGACCTGGGTTGAACCCGAGTCAGAGACGCCTCACATTAAGACGCTGCGTCTCTGCGCATTTCGGTGGGAGCGATGGCCTGCTCCACCAGTGACCAGTCGGCGCCGGGGCGATGCGCGCCTTCACTGAGTACCTGGCGGAAAGCGCGACCGCCGGGCTGCCCATGAAACAGGCCCAACACGTGTCGGGTAATGTGCTTCAGGGCCATGCCTTGCTGCAGCTTGGCCTCGACATAAGGGCGTAATGCACGCAGCAGTTGCGCACGCGATTGGGTCTGCCCACCGAAAAGTTCGTTATCCAGGCGATGCAGCAGATAGGGATCGTGATAGGCCGCGCGTCCCAGCATCACGCCGTCGGTGTGTTGCAGATGCGCGACTGAATCTTCCAGAGTAGCGATGCCACCGTTGACCGCGATGGTCAGTGCCGGGCGCTCGCGCTTGATCCGATAGGCCCAGTCGTAGCGCAGCGGCGGCACCTCGCGATTTTCCTTTGGCGAAAGTCCTTTCAACCACGCATTGCGCGCATGCACGAAGAAGATCCGGCAACCAGTAGCCGCAACCGTATCGATGAAGGCCGCAAAATTTTCGTAGTCGTTTTCTTCGTCGACGCCGAGCCGGCATTTCACCGTGATCGGAATATCCGCGGCTTCGACCATGGCGGCAATGCAGTCGGCTACCAATGCCGGCTCTTTCATCAGGCAGGCGCCGAATCGGCCTGCCTGCACACGATCGGAAGGACAGCCGACGTTGAGGTTGACCTCGTCAAAACCATACTCCTGCCCGATACGCGCGGCCTGCGCCAACAAAGCAGGATCACTGCCACCCAATTGCAACGCCACCGGATTCTCCACCCCATCACGTGCCAGCAATCGCGTGCGATCCCCCTGCAGCACCGCATTGGCATGCACCATTTCCGTATACAGGCGCGCATGCGGCGCCAGCAAGCGATGGAATACGCGGCAATGACTGTCGGTCCAATCCATCATGGGCGCCACGGACAGGCGCAGGGAATCGGGGGGAGTTATCAGGCAGGCCATGGACCATTGTAAGGGCTGGCATGCGCGCTCCTGGAAACAGGGGCCGGGAAGAAGGCGCGTCAGTCGGACAATTCGTCCAGCGAACTCGGTTCATGCGCCGCCAGCGCATGGCGTCGGCTGGGTCGGCCGATGCCGCAGCCGAAGAGGCCAGCGATGCAACGACCAAGATGGCTAAGCCCTGTAGTTCCAGAAGGGCAATGACCTTTGCACTGGGGAGCTCAATGAGCGGGCTTCACCAAAAAATGCAATTGGGCGGCCAAGCCGACCGCGTTGATGACTACGCGGCGGTGGCCGATCACGACTGGTAATGCTCCAGGATCTATGGCGATGGACGATCAGGCCTCAGGCACGCTCGATGCCTGGCCTGCCGCGCTCGGTTACCAGCTTTGCGATTACGGATTTGCGTCCTTCGCGACGACTGACCGCGTCAACGGCAACGACGTCGGTATGCCAGGTATCGCGCCCGATGTCGAACACCTGATAGCCGCGCCGGTTGTTGGTCAGCAAGGTGTGTGGATTTTCGGAAAGTACCTGCTCCCAGCCGACCGGAATGTCGCTGCCATCGGCACCCGAACTGATCGAGGTGGCGACGAACTCGGTGGCTATCGGCTTACTGAGAAGGTCATCGGCGCGTTCTGGCACAACCCCGGCGTGATGCTTGTGCACATCGCCCGCCGCTATCACCACGTTGCCGAGGCTGCGCTTGCGGATCATGTCGACCAGGCGTTCGCGTGCATCGGGATAGCCGCTCCAGGAATCCAGATTGGTACCGCCTGCGGCCCGGCTTGAGGGATATTTGAACGGCATCACCATCACCTGCTGGGCAAAGAGGTGCCAGCCGACGTCTCCATCGAGACCCTGGCCCAACCATCGCTCCTGCTGGGTGCCAAGCATGCTGGTCGGCCGGGCATCCGATCGCGGGCGGCAGTTATCAGCATCTTCTTGATCTGCGCAGAACTGGTCGGTGCGGTATTGGCGCGTGTCGAGCAGATGTACGCGCAGTAGCCGACCGTAGTCGATCCTGCGGTGCATGCTCAAGCCCTGGGGAGTGGGGAAGAGCGCACGCCGTACCGGCATGTTTTCATACCAGGCCTGCATCGCTGCAAAGCGGCGCAGCGCGAACATCGCCGGGGGCGTGCCATCCTGGTCATAGGCTGCGGCCCAGTTGTTGTCGATTTCGTGATCGTCCCACGTGGACAGGAAGGCGGCTGAATGGTGCGCGGCCTGCAGGTCCGGATCGGACTTGTACTGCGCGTAACGCCTGCGATAGTCGTCCAAGCTGTAGATCTGGTCTCCCACGTGCCTGCGCGATCCCGCGCCTGCGTCAGGCATTGCTTCCTTGGAGGCTTTTCCCTCATAGATGTAATCGCCGTAGTGGAACACGGCATCTAGCTCGGGCTCCGCAGCAAGATACCGATAGGCGGTGTACCACCCACCTTCCCAATTCTGGCAGCCAGCCACCCCTAACCGGAGCCGACCAGGAGCAGTTCCCGCCATTGGCGTGGTGCGCACGCGACCCACGGGGCTCGGGTCCTGGCCAACAACGCGGAAGCGGTACCAGTAGGGCCGCTGCGCCTTCAATCCCCCGACCTCCACGTGCACGCTGTGACCAAGTTCGGGCCGCGCCACCGCTTCGCCAGAGCGCACCATCACCGCGAAGGTCTCATCCTCGGCCACTTCCCAGAGCACTGGCACCGCCATCATCGGCATGCCCCCGTGCTCAGCCAATGGATCAGGGGCCAGACGCGTCCAGATGACGAATCCGTACGCCGCCGGATCGCCGGAGGCCACGCCCAGCCTGAAGGGCCACGAGGAGAATTTCGGCGCCGCCCACAACTTGCCGCCGCTGCCCAGCCCGGAGAACAGCGCGAGGCCTCCTGCTGCGAGCAGGAACTCGCGCCGCCTGGGCAACACGGGCTTCATGTGGATGCCGTGGCTCAGAACCTGCCTTTGATGCCGAAGTTCCACATCGAACCGTAGCGATCGTATCTCTGCACGCGACTCTCGACGTTGGAGTAAGTGACGTCCGGCTCGTCGAACACGTTCCGCCCGGCAAGCTGGAGGTCGAAGTTCTCGGTGAGCTTGAAGTTGACGCTGACGTTCCACATCTCACGCGGGGCCACGTACAGGATGCCGTTGTTGGCAGTGGTCGGCGTGTTGTCCAGACCACTCGTACGATAGCTATCCTGGTAGTTGCCGTTGACCTGGATGTCGAATCGGCCATACGCGTAGCCTACGCCCCAGTTGGCGACTTTCTTGGGCAGGTTGACGCGTTCCCCGTCAGTCTTGATGTGGGTATAGGAGCCCCGCAGGCTGAGGCCCTTCAGGACGCCCGGAAGGAAGGTCAACTGCTGGCTGTACTCCAGGATCAGGCCTTCGTTGGTGCTGGTGCCAGGCAGGTTGCCCGCAGTGCGGAACTCGTAGCCCGCGTAATCGCCGGGGCTGAAGCCTATGTCCTCGGGATTGACCGCGAAACCGGTTGCCTGCATGTCGTTGATGTCGAGCTTGTAGTAGGAAACTCCGACGACGCCTGCGGGTTCGAGGTAGTACTGGAGCCCGGCAAAGTACTTGACGGAATGCTCCGGCTTCAACTGGGAGTTCGGCACAGTGACGATCAGGGTGTCGTCGTTGATGCTGACCACGCCGCCGAGGTTGCCATAGTCCGGCCGCAGGATGGACTGGCTGAAGGAAAGCTGGCCGACCAACTGCTCGGTGAAATCGTACTTGACGCCACCGCTGAAGAAAAAGTCCTCGTACTTGCCTTCGCGCGTGGTGTAGGTCGGCCTGCCGTCAACGCAATGGTACTGGTAGCACAGGCCCTCTACGGTGCCGATCGAGAGGCCTGCAGCGGTAACCTCCGCAGCGGGACGGATCATCGCCGTCAAGGCCTCGGTCTTGGTCTGCTCGTAGCGCAGGCCAAGGTCAAGGCGCGCCTTGCCAAGACGGGTCTGGGCCTGGATATAGGCAGAGTTGACGGCTTCCTGGATGCGCTTGTTGTTGTCGAAGATGCGCTTGAGGTTGCCCAAGGTGTCCGGGATGAACCACTCCGGGTTTTCCTTGTAGATCTCATACATCGCGTAGTTGTTGTCTGCGCGCCAGTTCTGTGAGTTCACGTTGCCGGCATCAAGGTTGAGAAAGCCGAACTGGTAGTTCTCTGTCCACGGAACGACTGCAGACGGATCCATCTGATTCAGGTTCCCGGTGGGGCCCACGTACTGGAACTGCTGGTAATGGCTTTCGTCGGTCTTCCAGTCATTGCGGCGCGTACCCAGGCCGGTCATGAGGGTAAAAGGCTGCGTGCCGAAATTCAGCTCCTTCTTCAAATCCACGTTAAATCCGTACTGCTTGTTCTCGGCGTTGGACTGGTTGTTGCGGACGTTGTTGCCGATGTCGTCGTCCAGGTTCCAGTTGCGTGGGTTGCTCCAGTCGCGGCCGGCGGTCTGGGTGAGGTTCCAGGCCGTGGAGCTCTCCGATGGACGCTCGGCGGTGAAGCCGAGGCGGGTCAGCCAACTGTCGGTGCGCTGGAAGAAACCTTCGTCGCTGTCACGGAAGTTGAATTGCGAACTGGAGTAGTTCCCGCGGAAGACCACGTCCGTCGTTTCGCCCTTGAACTCCAGCTTCGGAGCCAGGCTGAACGTGGGAGTGGCGGCGTAGCGATGCGAATACTCGGTGCGCAGGCGCGGACTGTTGCCTCCGGTACCCGTCGGATTGACGACGATGTTCGTCGGCGTGGAGCCGGGGGTGGCCCAGTTGACGGAGGTAGTGCCCAGGTACAGGTAGGTGTACTGGTTGAAGTACTCGACGTCGTACAACGAGTACGCGCTGCGCAGCGAGAACGTCCAGTCGTCATTGATCTTGAAATCAGTGCTGAGGTTGGCCGCGGTGCGAGTGGTCAGCTTCGGGCCCGGCCTCCACATGAGGCGATAGGGCATCACCCGGCCGTCGGGGTAGTAGGCCCAATCAGTCTGGATGCGCTCCTGCTGAACATAGTTGGCGTTGTAGCTGCCGTTGAATGCCACACCGAGGCGGCCGTCCATGAACACGTCGGCAAAGCCGAACTGGGCGGACGGATAGACGGTCTTGTGCTTCCTGTCATCGGGAAGGTACTGCTTTGAGAAGAATTTGGAGTCTGAAGTCGCGACTGCCCCAAGCTGGAAGACGATGTCGCGCTTGGTGCGGTCGAAAGCGTACTTGCTGCGCAGGTTGATATTGCCCGCTGGCGAGTCCGCGTCCATGGAGGCGGTCAGCGTGTTGTTCAGCTCTATGGACTCGATG
>JBDTZK010000320.1:0-3593 GCA_040005195.1 Pseudoxanthomonas sp. | reverse complement strand
GGCAATCCTGCTGGTGTCTGCAACAGGCATAGCCGTGGTGCGCGACTATGCCGGCAAGCGCCCCGACAATCCCTGGCTGCGCTGGTTGCCGTCGATTGGCGCGATTTTGATCCTGTGCGTGGCGATCGCCTGCCTGATGGGCTTCACTCCGGGCGGCTTGGCCAGTCAACGATTGGTGACGGCTTGCTGGGCGGTGGCCACGCTGCTGTCGTTGCTGGCCTTTGTGGGCGCAATCTTGCGCAAGGCTTGGCTGGGCGTGCCCTTGCTGCTGGCGTTGTTGATTCTCGGATTCCTGGGCAGTCTGTACGAGTTGAGTATTCGCGGCATGGCTGCGGAATTCTGGGGCCGCTTCGGTTATCAGATCGGGCTGATATTCGCGGGCCTGGTGCTGGTGGTCGCACTGATTGGCCGAGTCGCCGATTTCCGTATTCGCCACGACCGCGAACGTAACGCGCGTCTGGCCAGCGAGTCGCGACTGGAACAGCAAGAAGCCTACGTAGAGCTGACTCAACAACTGCGCAAGCAACTGGCCCATGCCGCACCCAAGGACATTGAGTGGACTGCGATGCAGATGTCGATGGCAAGGTTGTTGCCCCTGCTGCAACTGAGTTCCGCGACGATCCTGTTATATCGGGCTGGCTACGATCCCATCCTGGTCACCGAACCTGCGACCCAGACCTCGCGTATCACGGCGCTGACCGCCGGCAACGCGACGACCTTGCGGTCTGTGGCGCAGCGACAAATGGAAGTCGCCGCGTTGCCGCTTGAATCCAATGTCGGGGTGTCATTGAAGGCCCTCCACACCTATGCCGGGGTGCCATTTGTCGCCAAGGGTGGCATGGGCGTAGCGTTACTTGAGCGCGCCGGAAATCGCCCCTTCATGGCGGACGAGCTTGCGTTGGCCAGTCGTTTTGCTGTGTTGGTGCAGGACATAACCGGTGAAGCGCGTACCCACGAGAGACTACGGCGTGCCGCGGAACTCGACGTGCTCACCGGTATCCTCAATCGCAATGCCATCGATGCGGCATTGTCGCGGCATTTCAATGCCGCGTTCGAGCAGCAGCAAGCCCTGGCGATCCTGTTCCTGGACATGGACTACTTCAAATCAGTCAACGACAGCAAGGGACATGCCTGTGGCGACCATTGCCTGCAGCAACTGGCCAATACATTGCGCGGCGCACTCGGCCCGAATGACCTGCTCGGTCGCTATGGCGGCGAGGAGTTCATGGTGGTGCTGCCTGCCCATGACGAAACACTTGCCTTGCAGGTAGCCGACCGCCTGCGTGCCCGCGTGGAATCGTCACAGGTGCAATGGCATGGGCAGCGCGTCTGCCTGACAGTGAGCGTGGGCGTTGCCGTGCGCCTGCCGCAGGAACAGATGCCGGCCGCTGCGCTGGAGCGTGCCGACCGTGCGCTCTATGCGGCCAAGCACGCCGGACGCAACCGGGTGGAAATGGGGCGCTAGCCCGCTTTAGCTCGGTGAGTCGCTGGAGCGCGCAACGACCAGGGGAAGTGAGTGATTACCTGCCTGGACAGGCTTATTTCTTGTGTTCGCACCAGTATTGAAATTCGCTGCTCTTGCTCGGCTCGTACACCGAATTCATGCCGGTGAAGCCAAAGGCATCATTGCGCGAATCGAAGGGCGGCAGATACGTTGCCTGGTGCAGCAACACCGATTCACCGCTGACGGTGGAGTAGGTATAGATCTTGATCGCTGCACCGGTGGCAGGCCGGTCCACGTACACCAGTTTGAACTCGAAGTACTTGCCGATTCTCTTGCCTGCTACCAGATAAGGTTGGTCGGTAGGAGTAGCATCAACGGTCGAGTTCTCACCGCCATAAATCAAATGGCAATGCGCAGTAGAGGCATTCGCCGTGCCGCAGGCGGCCAGCATCACTGAAAGGGCGAGCAAAGTTTTCATTTTTCACCCGTGCATTGGGAAATGGCGGACACACCGGCTTTGCCGCAAGGGCTTGATGCTTTCAGGTCGGGATGCGGCACGCCATCCCCATCCAGTCGCGCGACCCGGGTCTTCCAGTCAAGCATGCCGTCGCGGTTCATCCGGACCTGCAGAACCCAACCCGTGGTCGTGGCCACCGTGTCGAAACTGTTGAACAGGAAATTGCCCAGGCTGTAGACGATCAGTTTGCCTTTGTAGTACTCCACGCCCTGGGTGACGTGCGGATGGCTGCCGACCACCATGTCGGCACCGGCATCCAGCATGCGTTTGGAAAATTCGCGCAGGCGTTCGCTGGGGTTGGGTTCGTCTTCCCATCCCCAGTGCAGGTAGGGGATGACAATGTCGGCGTGGTAGACCTGCCGCGCCGCGATGATGTCGCTGATCACGTCATCGTCTTCGCCACTCCAGGCCACGCCCGGGCGCGTCGCAGTGGCTTCAAAGGACCTTGGCTTGAATTCGACGTAACCCAGCAGGGCAATGCGAAGCCCGTTCCGTTCGACGATCCATGGCTTGTGTGCCTCGGCCAAATTCTCGCCACCACCAAAATAGGGCAGGCCCGCCTTTCGCAACAGGCCCAGTTGTTCGGCGAATGCTTCTTTGCCGAAATCACCCGAATGATTGTTCGCCAGCGACAGTCCGTCGAAGTGCCTGGCCAGTACCGGAATCGTCTGTGGGTCGGCGCGGAAGGTGAAAGGCTTCACCTCGGCCTTGCCGGTGGTGGCGATCACGCACTCCAGGTTGCCTATACGCAGATCGTGCGCATCGAGGAATGATTCGAAAGGCTTGAACGGGTCTATGCCCTTGGCGATGAGTTCGCCCGGCGTCTCGGCCACCATGATGTCGCCGACAAAGACCAGGCTGACTTCTTTGTCGCTAGGCGGCGCTGCAGTTGCGACCCCTGTCCAAAGCAATGCAAGCAACACCGTTGTTTTTTTCATGGTTGGCATCATCACCTACTTTCCCGGCCATCACCAGTGGCAAACGTAGGCACACTACAACCGCATCGTCGCAACCTTCAACCACCTCAGGTCCCCGGCCATTTTTTCCTGCGTGCAATCAGGCGGAGTACGCGCAGGGACTACGGTGTGCTGGCTTCCAGCAAGCAACCTTCTGTTTGCACCTTCTACTCGCGCGCTGCAATGCTCGTCTACGCGCGCCAATACGTAACGGCGTGGATGCAAGTTGTTTTGCACCCACATGACCGGAAGAATTCAACAAATGCCGCTCGCCCCCGCAAAGCTTAGCTGATCATTAATTGCGCAGGCTTATGCGCTACCGGATAGCCGGTCTGCGATGGTCTGGCGCAAGCCCGCCAGATCCTTGGCGAAAGCGGCGATGCCGTCGCGGAGTTTCTCCGTTGCCATCGTGTCGGCAGCCAGGTCCTTGGCGAACGCGGCGGCATCAACGGGCGTGGCGTCGTTGCTTTCGGCTTTTCCGGCGGTAAGTTTGCGTGGCAATTCGCCAGTTTCAGCATCGAGCTTTTCCAGCAGGTCGGGGGAAATCGTCAGCCGGTCGCAACCGGCCAGCGCCTCGATCTGCGCGGTCGAGCGGAACGAAGCGCCCATGACCACGGTCGAGTACCCTCGACGTTTGAATTCGTCGTATACGCCACGCACGAACACCACGCGCTTG
>JBDTZK010000319.1:0-3598 GCA_040005195.1 Pseudoxanthomonas sp. | reverse complement strand
GTCACCACTTGGCCGTACCAGGTCGGGCGAGAACAGTTCCAGCCAGAACAGGCGCGAATTGTTGAAATAGATATCGCCCTTGAGCGGCGCGAATTCGTCCCAGCCGGTGGCAATGGTGGCATCCACATAGCCGTCGCCCTTGAAGCCGGTGCCCAGGCGAGCCTTGATCGTCTGCGGATTGAATTCGGCATCCAGGGTGAAGTTGTCGTAACGCACGATCTCGCCGCGTGCGTTGTTGCCCATCTTCAAGCCACCCTCCAGCGAGGACAGGTGAAATTCGCCGAGCCACGCCTTGCCGGCCGGCTTGATGAAGCCATCCAGCTTGATGTCGCCGCGCAGGCTCAACGGTCGGCCATTGGCAGGCGGCAACCAGGGCTGCACCAGCGTCAATGGCAGTGCGTCGGCGTGCAGTTGCAGCCCTTCGCGCGGCCAGTTGGCTTGTGCGCACAAAGCGCCACCGCCGCTGGCGGCGAGGCATGCGGGCGTCAGCGAGAAGGCCGAACCGTTCTGCGCGTAGCGTGCTGCCTGCTGCAACTTCCAGCTGCTGCCTTTCGACGGCGTGAGCTGCAATGCGTCCAGGCTGCCCTGCCAGTTGGCGCCGCGCTTGATTGCCGTGCCGGCCAGCGACACCGAACCCATCGTATTGCTGGCGTCGCCATCAAGCTGCAGGTTCTCCACGGCGCCGCGCGCATCCACGCGCACACTGTCCAGCACCATACCCCCACTGACTGCACTGCCACGTATCGCGAGTGCCCCGTTGTTGCCGCGCCACGGCAGTTCCCCGCGCACACTCAGCGTCTCGGCGGTGTAGTTGTCCCATTTCAGGCCAGTGCCGGAAAGGTTTGCATCGATATTGGGCGCGTCGCGCTTGCCGGTCAGCTTCAGCGTGCCGGCGATGTTGCCGCTTGCATCGGGCAACAGGTCATCCAGGTGCAACGGCTGCAGGTTCGCATCAATGTCCACGGTGTCGCCGATCCGGCCCTTGGCATTGACACGACTGTTGCCCAGCGCCAAGGCCAGCTCGCCATCACCGTCGGTGCCACGCAGGGCGAACTTGCCGCGACCGTCCAGCGTGCGTCCGCGCAAGGTGCCTCCCAGTTCTGGCACGTCCAGCGTGGCGTCGTAACCGCCGGTTTCGCGCGCCTGGCCCTTGCTGGCCAGGTCGCCGGAGACATTGCCTTTCCATTCGGCCAGGAAATAACCCGGATCGAAACCGGCCAGCTTTGCCGCCAGGTCCCAACGCAACTGCGGTTCCCAGCCGACGGTGCCCGTGGCATCCAGCGTGCCGGTCGGCATCTTTGCCTGCAGCTGGTTCAACACCAGTTGCTCACCGTTGCCGCTGCCATCGAAGTCGACGATGGCGGTTTGCTTTTCACGCACCAGCGTGGCCTGACCAAGGGCTGCCCATGCGCTCATCTGTCCAGCAATACCCATATGCGCATCGGCCACGATCTGCGTTTCAGCCGCCTCGCCCCAGCGTAGTCCGCGCGCATTGACCGCAAACTTGAACACCGGGTTTTCCGGATCCTTGAAATCGGCGCGTCCACGCAACGTCGCGCGTCCGTCCAGCAGTTGCACCGCCAGTGGTTCGACCGTCAGCACTTCATTGGCGATGCGAACCTTGGAAGGTTCGATGACGGCGACGAGATCGCCTTGGGCGATGCGTCCCTGCAGATCGGCGGCGCCGCCCGCGCCATTGGCTTTCAGGTCAAAGGCCAGGGGCGTGCTGTTGTCGGCCAATCCCAACACCGCCAGATCCAGTGATTCGGACTTGCCGCTGAAATTCCAGGTGGGGTTTTCTTCGCCACGAACGGCCAGCGTCACCCGCACCGGCGCCGGCGCATTGCCGGCCAGGCCAATGTCCATGCTTTGCCGGTTGCCGCGCGCCACAAGGCCCAGTCGCGCCGGGGTGCGGCCCAGTGATGCGGGGAATACGGCCGTCACCACCACGTCGGTCAGATAGTTGTTGCGCGGCGTATAACCACCATGCACGTTGAAACGCCCGCGATCACTTTCGATCGCCAGCTGTGACGCATGGAAGTAGCCGTCGCCCACGTCGATGCCACCGCGCGCGCGGCGGATATCGATCAACGGTTGCGTGCTCTGGGTGACGCGCAGGCCATCTATCTCAAGCGTGTCCGCCTGGATGTCCAGCGGCACTTCGATCTGCGGCAACAACTCGGGCCAGGTCGGCAGTTTGAAGGGTTCGTCACTCTTCGGGATGTCCAGCGTGGCATGGGTCAACTGCAGCGCATCCAGTCGCAGGCGCTTGCCCAGCAATGGCCGCAGGTCGGGATCCAGGTACACGCGCTCGGCGGTGAAGTGAATTTTCCCGTAGCGGAAGTCCACGCCATGCAGGGTCAATGGACCGGCGATGGGGCCTTCCACTTTCTTCCAGGTGAAAGACGAACCTTCCGGCAGGCGCGCGATGATCTGGCCCAGCAACACGTCGCGACCGGCGACGGTCTGCACCAGCCAGTACAGCGCAATGGCCAGCAGCACCAGCAGGATGATCGACACGATGCCGCTGCGAATCGCCAGCATGCGCATGCGGGCGCGGCGCTGGGTGCGCAGCTCGGCGATGCGTGCTTCGCGTTCTTCCGGCGACAGGTCGTCGGCGATGTGTTTGCGACGGAATGCCATCAGAATTCCGCCCCTATGCCAAGACCGATGGTGAACGAGGAATCGGGATCATTGAGTCCACGCGCCAGATCGATGCGCACGGCGCCGACCGGTGATTTCCAGCGCACGCCCACGCCCACGCCGGTGCGCCATTCGATATCGCTGCTGTCGAACGCACTGCCGCTGTCCACGAACACCGCGCCGCCCCAGCTGCCATTGAAGTAATGCTCGTACTCGGCACTGCCGGTGACCACGTTCTTGGCGCCCACGGAAAACTTGCCGTCCTGTGTTTCAACGCGTGGCCCCACCTCGCGATATTGGTAACCGCGAATGCTGCGGTCACCGCCGGCGTAATAACGCAGGCTGGGTGGCATGGCATTGAGCGCATCGGTGAAGGTGTGGCCGAGTTCGCCGCGCAGGATGAAGCGGTCGCTGGCGCCCAGGCCTTTGAACCAGCGTGCCTGCAGGTGTACCTGGCCAAAGTTGGCGTCCGAACCGGCGCCCTCCAGACCACCGCGCAGACTGAGCGAACCCGCAGTGCCGCTGCGTGGGAACGAGCGATTGTCGACATTCACGTACTCGGCAGACACTTCCGGATAGGTGAAGGTGGCGTACCGGTACACGACCGGCTCGATCACGCCACCCCCGTCATCGGCGGCCGTATAGGCCCAGCGCTCGCGCAAGGTGTTGAGTGATATCAATGCCGTCAGGTGTTCGTTGACCTGGCCGCTGCGGCTGGCGGTGAATTTCAGCAGCCGCGTGTCGATGTAGTCGGTCTGTTCGTCGTACGCCTGCAGCGTTGCCGTGTACCAGCCATCCAGGTAATTGAATGCCGGAATGCGGTAACGGGTGACCAGGTTCTTGCGCTTCTGCGCGTAGTCCAGTTGCGTGTCCAGCTTGTGGCCGCGTGAATTCACGTAGCGCCGTTCCAGGCCGAAGCGCACACCCGCGCCGCTCTCGGTGCCGTAACTCAGGC
>JBDTZK010000318.1:0-3599 GCA_040005195.1 Pseudoxanthomonas sp. | reverse complement strand
GCGGTGAAAACGCGGTGGCCCGCATGACGATGGAAGGGCTGGCCTTGCGCGCCTACCGCGAAAGAGAACAGCGCCGAGTGCTCGCCCTTTTCGAAATCCGTGGCGGCCAGACGCGTGGATGGCTCGTCCAGGTCATCCACGAAATCCTGGTGCGCGCGTTGTCGCTGTAACGCACCCCAGTACAACTGGTTGCCGGAACCGTGCCCGAGTTGCGCGATCAGCGAGACTTCAACCGGCAGCCCCCCGCAATGCGAAGGCAGGTTGGCGCCCGGAAAGGTATTCACCACTTCTGCATGCGGAACCATGACCACCTCCGTTGGTGTCATCGGATATCTGGGTCAGACCGACTTCTTTGCCAGCTTGCGGGATTCGCGTTTCAGCGGTCCTGCCGTGGGGCAGACCTCGAATGCAAAACCGGTCAAGGTATTCACCAGATTGTCGGCGACGAGTCGATAGACGATGAACTGCCCGCGACGCTCGCTGGCCACCAGGCCGGCTGCGTCCAGCAGCGACAGATGGCGCGAGATTGCCGGTGCGCTCATGTCGAAGCGCTTGGCGATCTCGCCGGCAGTCAGTTCCTGTGCCGACAGGTACGCCAGAATCTGCCGGCGCGTGCTGGAGGCGAGTGCTTCAAAGATGCGATCAGTAGCCATAGTTATTTAATCAATTAACTTATGAGTTAAATATAAGAGGACAGGCAGGACGTGTCAACCAGCGCCGGATGACATCACCGATTCGCTGGAATCAGCGTTTGGTCAGGCGTACCGGCAACGGTACGTTGCACAGGTCGATGTGGCCGGCGGGGCGCTTGTAGAAATCATCACGGCGGTTGCGGCGTGCTTCAGTCGCTTCAGTGAAGGCCGTGGAATCGGTGCGCAGCACTTGCAGCGAAACGCGTTCCGCTTCGGGCAGGTCGCTGGCCAGGGTGATTGCCTTGATCGTCGTGCGCAGTTCGGGTTGCTCGTAGAAGCCCATCGGGGCGGGGCCGCGTGGAATCACGCTCAGCAGTTCCATGCCTTGCACGACGCGGCCGACCACGGTGATGTTGTCGTCCAGTTGGCGCGGCGACTGGCCGTTGACGACATAGAGTTCGGCACCGATGCTGCTGTCGGCGTCGTTGTTACGGCCCGCGCCCAGCGTGCCGTAACAATGCGCCAGCCAGGTTTTTCCGTTTTCGGAGTCGCGCCCGACCGGGAAGCCATCGACGAAGCCGACCTGCGGCGCCCAGCCATCGTGGTCGGGCAAACGGTCGAATTTCAATCCGGCCGACGCGCGATGGAATTCAGCCGGCAGTTTCTGCTTCGCCGTTCCCAGCGCGCGCGCCTTGGCCGGGTCTTCCGCGTCCGGGTCGCCGAACTGGACCACAAAGTTGTCCTGCGAACGATAGATGCTCAGCCCATCCCAGAAATTCTCATGGGCCATCGTGCGGATGTTGGCGACATGCTCGGGTGCGAAATGGGGTGCCAGTTCGATGACCACGCGACCGGTTTCAAGATCCATGTACAGCGTGTTGGCCGGGTCCAAGGTGCGCCATGCGTCTGCCGGCGCCGCATCAATGATCTCCTGCGCGCTTCTGTACTTCGGGGTTTCCGCTGCCAGGGCAGGCAACGAGCAGAGCAGGGCGATCAGGCAGGCAGACAGTGCGCTTCGTGCAGGCATGGTTGGGTATCCCGTTGGGTTAAACCAATTCTACGGGCAGGCAGCCGGCAAAGAAAAACGGGCCGCCTGTGCGGCCCGTCGCTTAAGGCATCGATGCCAGCGCTTATTCCGGCAGCGCATAGGCGATCACGTAATCGCCCTCTTTGGTTTCCATGAAATGGTGGCCGCCGGCCATGATCACCAGATACTGCCTTCCACCGGTTTCATAGACCATGGGCGTGGCCTGGCCACCCGCCGGCAATACGTCCTGCCAGACGGTCTTGCCGGTGTCGATGTCGATGGCGCGGATGAGGTCATCGGTTGCCGCAGCGATGAACACAAGCCCGCCTGCCGTGACCGCGGAGCCACCGTTGTTGGGCGTGCCGATTTTGATCGGCAACCCGGAGTGGATGCCGAACGGACCATTGCCGCGCGCCGTGCCCAAGGGACGATCCCACAGTGTCTTGCCGGTTTTCAGGTCGACGGCACGGATGCCACCGTAAGGGGGCTGCTTGCACAGCAGTTTGGTGAAGGGCAAGCGCCAGCCGGCATTGACGTTGACGGCGTAGGGCACGCCGATCTGCGGATCTCCTGCGCCTTCGCCCTTGGACTCAGAGCCGCCCGCTGGAAGTTGATCGCGCGGCAGCCACCCCTTGGCATTGGCTTCTGCACGCGGGACCAGCAGGTTGTAGTTGGGCATGTCGTTGTAGTTGGCCACAATGATGCCGCGTGCCGTATCGACTGAAATGCCGCCCCAGTCGGAACCGCCGTTGTAGCTTGGGTACTCCACCGAATGCCGGTCTGCAGTAGGCGGCGTATAGATACCTTCATAGCTGGCCTTGCGAAACTGCAAACGGCAGGCCAGCTGGTCCAGCGGCGTCATGCCCCACATGTCGCGTTCGGTCAGATCATCCTTGCGCAGCGTGTGATACAGCGAGAACGGCTGGGTCTTGCTGCGCTTGCCGGGTTCCACACCACCTTGCGGTACCGCGCGTTCTTCCACGCCTACCAGCGGTTTGCCTGTGCGACGATCCAGTACGTACAGATCACCCTGCTTGCTGGGCAGCACGAGGGCCGGCACCGGTCCGCTGGCAGTGGGGAAATCCAGCAGCGTGGCCTGCGAACCCAGGTCGTAGTCCCATACGTCAATGTGCGTAGTCTGGAAGTGCCAGGCCGGCTTGCCGGTGGTGACGTCCAGCGCGACCAACGAGGTGGCGTAGTGGTTTTCGAGGGCTTTGCGCGAACCGCTGTAGTAATCAGCGCTTGAGTTACCCATGGGCAGATACACATAGCCAAGCGCTTCGTCGCCTGACGCCGTGGTCCACATGTTGGGCGTGCCGCGGGTATAAGTCTGGCCATCGGGCGGTGTGCCGGTGATCGCCGGATTGGCCAGGTCCCAGGCCCAGCGTAATTCGCCGGTCAGGGCGTCGTAACCCTGGATCACACCGGAAGGCGCGTAACGGTATTGGCCGTCCAGTACCTGGTGGCCGGTGATCACGACGCCGCGCACGATGGTCGGCGGCGAGGTGATCGACACCATGCCCGGATAGGTCTCGCCCATGCCGACGGTGATGTCGACCTGGCCGTTGTTGCCGAAATCGGCGCAGGGCTTTCCGTCACGCGCATCCACAGCAATCAGGCGCCCGTCCAGCGTGCCTTCGATGATGCGTGTTTCGCAGGCCGATGCGATGGTTGCGACCGGGGCGGGCACAGACTTGGAGTCAGTGCTGGCCAGGCTCGGCGCTTGTGCGGGTGCTTCCGGTGCCGGGCTCTGGTAATAGGCCACGCCACGGCACGCAGCCGTGTAGGGAATCGACGCATCCTGCACCTTGGGATCGTAGCGCCAGACCTCTTTGCCGGTGGAGGCCTGCAGTGCGATCAGCTGGTTGCGTGCGGTGCACAGGTACACCATGTCACCGACTTTGAGTGGCGTGGTTTCAGCGCCCCAGCGCTTGGTGTTG
>JBDTZK010000015.1:0-12151 GCA_040005195.1 Pseudoxanthomonas sp. | reverse complement strand
CCGGTACGCCGAACGAGGGCTCGCGCATCAAGCGCAGGAATTCGCATTTCGCTTCCAGCAGGTAGCTGCGCCACGGTGAATGTGGGTCTTGCTGCAGGGCTTGGGTATCAGTGGTCATCACGCGGCCTCCTGTTGCGGTTTGCGGGTCAGTTCGAGGAGGGCATCGGCCAGGCCGGCGCGCTGCACTTCCAGTTCCTGCAATTGCGGGTCGGCATCCAGCAGGCGGCGCACCACCGGTTCAGCAGCATCGGCGACGATGCGCAGGTACGCGCCATCGCGCGTGGCTTCGCGCACGTCCGGCCATTGCGCGACATGCTGCGCATCCACGCTGCTGATGCAGCGGATGCGTCGCTGCGACACGCGTGCGCGGATCTCGGCCACGCTGCCTTCGGCCACCAGACGGCCGCGATCGACCACCGCGACGCGATCGGCCAGCGCTTCGGCTTCCTCCAGGTAATGCGTGGTCAGCAGTACCGCGCTGCCGTCGGCGACCAGCTCGCGGATCGCCTGCCACAGCTTTTGCCGTGCTTCGATGTCCAGACCCGTCGTTGGCTCGTCCAGGAACAGCACGCGCGGCCGGCCACAGATTGCGATGGCAAACTGCACGCGCCTTTGCTGGCCGCCCGACAGTTTTCCGTAGCGTCGATCAACCAGGCCTTCCAATCCGGCCATCGCGACGCAATCGGCAATGCTGCGCGGACTGGGGTAGTAACTGCGCGACAGTTCGAGCAGTTCGCCTACCTTCAAGCGCTCCGGGATGCCGGCCGACTGCAGCATTACGCCGCACTGCCGGCGCACGTCCAGCGCGTGCGGCGACTGCCCCATCACGGTGACCTCGCCGGCATCCGGTTTCAACAGGCCCAGCAACAGCCCGACGGCCGTGCTCTTGCCCGCGCCGTTGGCACCCAGCAGCGCCAGCACCTGGCCACTTTGCAGCTGCAGGTCCATGCCCTCCAGGGCAAGCACGTTTCCATAGGATTTGCATGCAGCACTCAGGCGGGCAAGCACTTGGGGAGCAACGGACATGACGGCGTCTCTGCGGGAAGTGTGGCCATGTTGGGCGTCGGGGCAACCCCAAGGCAGTGCCAGCCATCAACCCAATCGGGTGACAGCTGTCACTGGCCGCTTGCGGCTCCCTGGCGCAAGCTTGCCCCGTCGCACTGCCGCAACTGCCCTTGGCTGCACGGCAGGGGAATGTAGAAAGTGACTTCCGGCAACTAGGCTCGGTTAACCTTGGTCGTCACACTTCGCCCCCTGCCCCGTCTGGTTACTTGATGAATACTTCCGCCGACCTGCTGAAAGAACTCCGCATCGACCGCAAGGCACCGCCGCCTGCACCGAAGTCGCGCCGTGGATTGTGGATCACGCTCGCGATCGTGGCGGGGCTGGCCTTGCTGGTAGCCGTGGGCTGGTTCGTGTTCGGACGCCAGAAGGCGATCGAAGTACGCACTGCGCTGACCGCCGCCATCGGTGCAGGCACGGCGTCTGCCTCGGTGCTGGACGCCAGCGGTTATGTGGTGGCGCGGCGCATGGCGACGGTGTCGTCCAAGATCACCGGCAAAGTGCGCGAAGTGATGATCGAGGAAGGCCAGCGCGTCGAGGAAGGCCAGATCATGGCCACGCTGGATCCGGTGGATGCAGACGCCAATCGCAGCCTGGCCAATGCCCAGCTCAGCGCAGCGCAGAGCCAGGTCAATGGCGTGCGTGCGCAATTGCTGGAAGCCGAAGCCAATGCCAGCCGCCTGTCGAAACTGGTCGGCCAGCAACTCATTTCCAAGTCGCAGTACGACCAGTCCGTGGCCCAGCGCGACTCGCTGCGCGCGCAGGTCATCACCGCACAACGCAATGCCAAGGTGGCCAGCGACCAGCTGCGCATCGCCGGCAACGGCGTCGACAACACCGTGGTGCGCGCACCGTTTGCCGGCGTGGTGATCGCCAAGGCCGCGCAACCGGGCGAAATCATTTCGCCGTTGTCCGCCGGCGGTGGCTTCACCCGCACCGGCATCGGCACCATCGTCGACATGGATTCGCTGGAAGTGGAAGTGGAAGTAGGCGAGCAGTTCATTGGCCGCGTGCAACCGAAGATGCCCATCGAAGCCACCCTCAATGCCTACCAGGACTGGAAGATCCCGGGCGAAGTGATCGCCATCATTCCCACCGCCGACCGCAGCAAGGCCACGGTGAAGGTGCGCGTGGCGTTGAACGTGAAGGACCCGCGCATCGTGCCGGACATGGGCGTGAAGGTGAGCTTCCTGGAATCTGCCAAGCCGGCCAATGCGGAAAAGAAGAACGAAGGCGTGCGCGCACCCGCGGCCGCCATCAGCAACCGCGACGGCAAGGACTATGCCTTCGTGGTCACCGAACAGGATGTGGTCGAGCAGCGCGAATTGCGCCTGGGTCGCGAGATGGGCGACGACCGCCAGGTGCTGCAGGGCCTGTCGGCTGGCGAATCCGTGGTCCTGGACCCGCCCGCTGAGTTGAAGGAAGGCGCGAAGGTGAAGATGGCTGAGGAAGCGGCGGAGTAAACGGCAGCCTGTGATCTTTGGCGCCTTGAAACGAACTACCAGGTTGCTGCTGTCAAATTTGCTGTTGCTCCGCCGTCGCTTCACGAAACCCGTGAGACGCGGCGACCGGATCGGGACAAACCCCGCAGGGGCGGCGCACATGGATGTGCGCCGTTTCCGGAGGCGCAGGAAGCGCCTTACGGAAATTGCTGATCCGGACGCGAACCCGGCGGCTTCATTGCCGGGCGCGACGTCAGGGCGGCTTTCTTTTGGTTACTTTCTCTTTGCCGTTCAAAGAAAAGTGACTCGCGCGGAGCGCGATACGCTTTTTGCTGTGCTTGAAAATGAAATGCGAAGAGCGCCCCCATCCGCCTTCGGCACCTTCCCCCGCAAGCGGGAGAAGGGTTATCACCCAATGTCTGCGTCAGACCGAAATCGTCACGACCCTCTAGCACCCAGCCGTCAAAGAACCTAGCCGAAGGAAAACGCACATGTCCTCACTGGTCTCCATCCGCAACCTCAGCAAGACCTACCAGCGCGGCCCCGAAAAGGTCGCCGTGCTGCATGGCCTGGACCTGGAAATTCCACGCGGCGATTTCGTCGCCCTGATGGGACCTTCCGGTTCGGGCAAGACCACCCTGCTCAACCTGATCGGCGGGCTGGATACGCCCACCGGCGGCGAGATCGAGATCGAAGGCGAGCGCATCGACAGTTTCAGCGACGGACAACTCGCCCACTGGCGCAGCCAGAATGTCGGCTTCGTATTCCAGTTCTACAATCTGATGCCCACGCTGACCGCACAGAAGAACGTCGAGCTGCCGTTACTGCTGACCAATCTCAAAGGCGCGCAGCGCAAGCGCAATGCAGAAATCGCATTGCAGCTGGTCGGGCTGGCCGACCGCGGCTCGCATCGCCCCAATGAACTATCCGGCGGCCAGCAGCAGCGCGTGGCCATTGCCCGCGCCATCGTGTCGGACCCGACCTTCCTGATCTGCGATGAGCCGACCGGTGACCTGGATCGTAATTCGGCCGAAGAAGTGCTGGGACTGCTGCAGCTGCTGAACAAGGAACACGGCAAGACCATCATCATGGTCACCCACGACCCGAAGGCCGCCGAATACGCGACCCACACCATCCACCTGGACAAGGGTGAACTGGCCGACACACCGGCCGCTCACTGAGGAGAGCGCCATGAAATATTTCTCCCTCATCTGGTCCGCGCTGTTCCGCAGCAAGACGCGCACCTTCCTGACCCTGTTGTCGGTGATCGCCGCATTCCTGCTGTTTGGGCTGCTGGATTCGGTACGCGTGGCCTTCAACAGCGGCGGCAGCGTCGCTGGCGCTGACCGACTAGTGGTGGCCTCGCGGCTGTCTATCACCCAGATGCTGCCCTACAGCCTCACGCCGCAGATCGCGTCGACGCCTGGGGTGAAGAAATCCGCCTACGCGGCCTGGTTCGGTGGCATCTACCGCGACCCGAAGAATTTCTTCCCCAACTTCTCGGTGAGCGAGAACTATTTCGACCTGTACCCGGAATTCGTCGTCAAGCCAGAAGAACTCAAGGCGTGGCAGACCGAGCGCACCGGCGCGATGGTGGGCGAGTCGCTGGCCAAGCGCAACGGCTGGAAAGTCGGCGACACCATCCCACTGCAGGCCACGATCTTCCCGCAGAAGGATGGCAGCAACGCCTGGCCGTTGAAAATGAGCGGCACGTTCAAACTTGATGACAGCAAGCGCAAGGGCGAGGAAAACCAGTTGGTGTTCCACTGGAAGTATTTTGACGAGGCCAACCAGTACACCAATGGCATGGTCGGCTGGTACATCGTCAAGCTGGACAACGTGGATCACGCGACGCGCGTGGCAAAGGCCATCGACGCGATATCCCAGAACTCCGACCACGAAACCAAGAGCCAGACCGAACAGGCGTTCCAGCAGTCCTTCGCCAAACAGTTCGCCGATATCGGACTGATCGTCACCGCGATCATGGCGGCGGTGTTCTTCACGCTGCTGCTGCTGACCGGCAACACCATGTCGCAGGCGGTGCGCGACCGCATCCCGGAACTGGCGGTGCTGAAGACGCTTGGCTTCACCAACGGCACGGTACTGATGCTGGTGTTGGTGGAATCGGTGCTGCTGATTGTGTTGGGCGGCGCGATTGGCATGGGACTGGCGGCGGTGATCATCCCGGCGCTGAGTGCTGCCAGCGGTGGCTTGCTCAACCTGCCCAATATTCCGGTCGAGACCTGGACCCTGGGCCTGGCGCTCATGCTGGGCATCGGCATCGTGGTCGGCGCGCTGCCGGCGATGCGTGCAATGCGGTTGAAGATCGTCGACGCGCTGGCGGGGCGATAGGAGAATCACATGAAGAACAAACAATGGCTGTGGAACCTGCTTTCCATCGTGTTGCTGATCGTGGGCCTGGTGGTCTGGATAGCCCTGCCCTGGTACGGCGTAGCTGCGGTCGCGGTAGCGCTTGCCCTCTGGTTGGCCCTGACTCGCACCGGCCGCCTGGCGCTGGCTGCCACGCGCATCGGCATCGCCAGCCTGCCGCAGCGATGGGGTGCGTCCAGCGTGATCATCGTCGGCATTGCCGGTGTGGTCGGCGTGCTGGTCGCGATGCTGGCGATGGGCGAAGGCTTCTCTGCCACGCTCAAACAGACCGGCAGCGACGACACCGCGATCATCCTGCGCGGTGGTTCACAGGCGGAAACCAACTCGGTGATCATGCGTGACCAGGTGCCGTTGATTGGCACGCTGGCTGGCGTTCGCAAGGACGCCAGTGGCAAGCCGATCCTGTCGCCCGAACTGTCGCAGGTGGTGAACCTGCCCACCGCGAGCAGTGGCGAAGACGCCAATGCGCAGTTCCGGGGTGTCAGTGAAGCCGCGTGGGCAATCCGTCCGCAGATCAAGATCATCGAAGGGCGCAAGTTCAATGTAGGCGTGCGTGAACTGATCGTGGGCCAGGGCGCCAAAGGCCAGTATCGCGGCCTGGAAGTCGGCAAGACCCTCAAGCTCGGCAACCAGGTGTGGACCGTAGTGGGCGTGTTCTCTTCCGGCGACGCGCACGACTCCGAACTGTGGACTGATATCGAAACCTTGTCGTCGGCTTATGACCGTCGCGCCTACCAGTCGGTCACGGTGGGCGTGGAAGGCAAGACGGGTTTCAAGCAGCTGACCGATGCGCTGGCCAACGACCCGCGTCTGAAACTGGATGCTTCCACCACGCGCGACTACTACAGCAAGCAATCGGCGGGTCTAGCCAAGCTGATCAAGATCCTGGGCACGGTCATCGGCACCATCATGGCCATCGGCGCGGTGTTCGGCGCACTCAACACCATGTACGCCGCGGTCGCAGGGCGCGCACGCGAGATCGCCACCATGCGCGCGATCGGTTTCCGCGGCACGCCGGTGGTGATGGCGGTGATGCTGGAAACCATGCTGCTGGCACTGCTGGGTGGATTGCTGGGCGGATTCCTGGCATGGGTGATTTTCAACGGCTACAGCGTGGCCACGCTGGGGGCGAACTTCAGCCAGGTCGTGTTCCAGTTCAAGGTCTCGCCCGAGCTGTTGTGGAGTGGCCTGAAATGGGCGTTGGGCATCGGCCTGATCGGCGGACTGTTCCCGGCGCTGCGTGCGGCTCAGCTTCCGGTCACTGCGGCGTTGCGCGCGACCTGAGGTAAAAATCCATCCACTGCGTATTTAGAGAAGGCCATCCTTGATGGCCTTCTTTTTTTGAAAATTCTAGTTCTGCAAATCCGGTCCAAAGAAGGCCTGCAACTTCTAAAGGCCGTTATCCCGCCGAAAGATCACGGTCATCACTCAGTGACGATCAATCCCGCCTTTCCGCATCGCCTCTTCCACATCATCCTGCGTATCCAGATCGAACTGCAGCTCGGGCGCCTGCAACGAATACAGCGAACCCGCCGGCAACTGCCGCAGCAGATCCCGAAGCCCCTTGTCGCCCTGCAACGCACGCGCATCCTGCAGCAATGCGGAATTCACCACGACCGGAATACCAACCGTGCCCGCATGCACCGTGGCGGCGCAGCCTGAGGTCGATGCCATAGCGCCGGCGAGCAGTCGTTGCAAGTGATCCTGTTGCAACGCCGGCTGGTCACAACCCAGGATCAGCACGGCGGCTTTGTCGCCCTCAAATATCGCTGCCGCCAAACGCAGACTGCTGGCCAATCCTTCCTGCCACTCTGGATTGAAGACCACCTGCGCCGGCAGATCGGCGATGGCTTCGGAAACCACCTCTGCATTTCCGCCTGTCATCACCAGCAATCGCGCGGGCCCTGTGGCCAGCGCCAGGCGCACCGCGCGGTGGACCAGGGTTTCACCGTCGCGCATCAGCAACTGCTTGGGTCGTCCCAGGCGCGTGCTTCCGCCCGCGGCCAGCACAAGGGCGTTATGCAGCACCACTTTCACCACACCGGAAGGCCTGCAACTGCGCGGCGATGCTCAACGCAATCGCCTCCGGCCCGTGCCCACCCAGCTTCAACCCCACCGGCGAATGCAGGCGCGGCAACAGCGTGTCGTGCATCGCCGCAGGCAGGACCCGGAACAGATCTTCACGCCTGCGCATGGGTCCCAGCAGGCCAATGAAGGGAATGGCGGTGGACGCCAGTGCATGCAAGGCTTCGCGATCCATTTCGAAATTGTGGTTCATCACCAGCGCTGCATCGAAGTGTCGATCCATCGATGCCAGCAACACAGACTCGGGCGCCGATTCGATCCATGTATCAGCGAGCCTGGCTTCGACTTGCCAGCGCGCGCGGCGTTCCACCAGCGTCGTCCTCCAACCCAGGCTGCGCAGCAGCGGCAGAAGCGTGGGTGTTTCCGGTCCCGCGCCGAACACGATCACGGCGGGCGCAACGGGCACCTGCAGTTGCCACTGGGTCGCGGCATCCGGCATCACGGCAAATTCCGCGGCATCGATTCGCCACACATGCGCCAGCGCCTGGACCTGCGCAGACACTGCGCCATCCGATGAGATGGACATCGACAAAGGCGCCTGCCCCTGTTGCCAGGCGGCGACCAGCGAAGACCACCCGGGCATGGCCGACAACGGCAGCAAGGCCAGGCGCAGGCGTCCGCGGCAGCCGAGTGCGGAACCACCGATCAGGTCTTCGTCATCACGCGTGTCGATGTCCATCCACTCGATGCGGCGTTGCGCGCTGGCCAAACGCGCACGCGTTTCGATCTCCGGTTCCAGGCACCCGCCACTCAACCAGCCGACCTGCCCTTCACTGGCACCAAACAGCGCCATGGCACCGGGCTGTACATAGGTCGAACCCTCCGTTTCCACGACCACGGCGAGTACGGCCGGTTCCCCACGCTGGTGCGCGGCGGAAGAAATCTCAAGGACGCGACGAAGGCTGCTCATGGCCGGGACGATGGACCAAGGCGTGCGTGGTTGGCAACCTGAACATTCGGGGAGTAAGGTGCAGCACACTCCCAGCTGTCGCCAGGGAATACCGCCATGAAGTTGAACGTCAACGGCAGCGAGCGCGAAGTCGAAGCGCCCGCCGACATGCCACTGCTCTGGGTCCTGCGTGACCTGATGGGCCTCACCGGTACCAAGTTCGGTTGCGGCATCGCCCAGTGCGGCGCCTGCACCGTGCACATCGATGGCGCGCCGCTGCGCGCTTGCGTCACGCCTGTATCAGCGGTGGCCGGCAAGAAGATCACCACGATTGAAGGACTGTCGGCCGATGGCCAGCATCCCGTGCAACAGGCCTGGGCCGAACTCGATGTCGTCCAGTGCGGCTATTGCCAGTCCGGGCAGATCATGTCGGCCGTCGCATTGCTCGCAGTGATTCCAACACCCACCGACACCGACATCGACCAGGCGCTGTCCGGCAACATTTGCCGCTGCGGCACTTATCCGCGCATCCGTGCAGCGGTGCATCGCGCGGCGGAGCTGGATAAGGGCTGATAGAGCCCCTCTCCCATGGCGCCCGAAGGGTGTGCAAGGCTGAGAGGGGTTGATGTGAGGGTGCGGCGAAGGCATGAAATTCCGAACCCTCATCGACTTCGCCGCACCCTCATCTGGCGCTCCGCGCCACTTCTCCCGGCGGGAGAAGAGAACAGACAACGGAGATCCACCGTGAACACAGAAACCAAACACTCGCGACGCCAGTTCCTCAAGGCCGGCGCACTTGCCGGTGGCGGGCTGGTCATCGGCTTCGTGATTCCCGGCGCCAGGCGCCTGTCGGCGCAACCTGCCGCCGCCTCGGCTGTGGCGTCGTTCGCACCCAATGCCTACCTGCGGATCGGCGCCGACGATACGGTTACGGTGCTGTCGGCGCATTCGGAAATGGGCCAGGGCATCTGGACCACGCTGCCCATGCTGATCGCCGAAGAACTCGATGCGGACTGGTCGAAGATCAAGGTCGAGCACGCACCCGCCGCACCCGAATACTTCAGCCTGGTGTTCGGCATGCAAGGCACCGGTGGGTCGACCACGACGGCCTCCGAATTCGACCGCTACCGTCAGGCGGGCGCCGCCGCGCGCGCAATGCTGGTGCAGGCGGCGGCTACGCGCTTCAAAGTGCCTGTCGCCGATATCAGCACTGAAAACGGCGAAGTCATCGCCGGCACGCAACGCCTGCGCTACGGCGCGCTGGCCGACGAAGCAGGCAAGCTGAAGGCGCCCGATGCGACCACGCTGGTGCTGAAGGATGCGAAGGACTGGAAGATCATCGGCAAGCCGACCAAACGACTGGATTCGCCGGAGAAGATCACCGGCCGTGCGCAGTTCGGCATGGACGTGCAGTTCGAAGGCTTGTTGACCGCCGTGGTGGCGCGCGCGCCGGGTTTTGGCGGCAAGGTGAAGTCGTTCGATGCCACTGCGGCCAAGGCCGTCGCTGGCGTGCGCAACGTCGTGCAGATTCCCAGCGGCGTCGCCGTCATCGCGGACCACTATTGGGCGGCCAAACTGGGCCGCGATGCTTTGCAGGTGGAATGGGACCTGGGACCGAATGCAGCGCTGGACAGCACCACGTTGCGCGCCGAGTTCAGCGCCCTGGCCGCAACGCCTGGCCTGCCCGCTGCGCAGGCCGGTGATGTGGAAGCGGCATTGCCGAAGGCCGCAAAGACCGTCGACGCCGAGTACGCCCTGCCCTACCTGGCGCATGCGCCGATGGAACCGCTGAACTGCACGGTAAAGATTTCCCCCGACAAGTGCGAGTTGTGGGTGGGCACGCAATTCCAGACCCTGGAGCAGAAGACGGCCGCAGCCATCACCGGCCTGAAGCCCGAACAGGTGTTCGTGCACACCACTTTTCTGGGCGGCGGTTTCGGTCGTCGTGGCAACCCGTCACCTGACCTGGTCTTCGAGGCCGTGCATATCGCCAAGGCCGCCAATGCACCGGTCAAGACGGTATGGACCCGCGAGGACGACATCCGCGGCGGTTTCTACCGTCCGGCCTTCGTGCACAAAGCCACGGTCGGGCTGGACGCGGCCGGCAAGCCAATCGCATGGCGCCATGTACTGGCGGGCCAGTCGATCATTGCCGGCACGTTCTTCGAGTCGGCGATGATCAAGGACGGTATCGATGGTACGTCGGTGGAAGGCGTAGCGGATTCGCCCTACGTCAAGGACATTCCCGATCATCGCGTCGGCCTGCATTCGCCCAAACCGGGAATCCCCGTGTTGTGGTGGCGGTCGGTCGGCCACAGCCACACCGCGTTCGCGATGGAAAGCCTGGTCGACGAGCTGGCACACGCCGCAGGCCAGGACCCGGTGGAGTACCGACGCGGCCTGCTGGCCAACCACGCGCGGCACCTGGGCGTGTTGAACCTGGTGGCAGAGAAATCCGGATGGGGCGGTGCACTGGAAAAAGGACGCGCGCGCGGCGTAGCGGTGCATGAATCCTTCGGCAGCTATGTGGCGCAGGTGGCGGAGGTTTCCGTCGTCAACGGCGCGATCAAGGTGCATCGCGTCACGTGCGCCGTTGACTGCGGCATCGCGGTGAACCCGAACGGCATCGCGGCGCAGATCGAATCCGCGGTTGCCTTCGGGTTGGGTGCCGCGTTGCACAGCCAGATCACGTTCAAGGATGGGCGCGTGGTCCAGTCCAACTACAACGACTATGAGGTGTTGCGCATGAGCGGGATGCCGGCGGTCGACGTGCATATCGTGCCCAGCACCGAGAAGTCAGGTGGCGTTGGCGAACCCGGCACGCCGCCGATCGCACCGGCCGTAGCCAACGCCCTGTTCGCGTTGAACGGACAGCGCCTGCGTGAACTTCCCTTTCAACTCAATGCACAGACGCCGGCCGCGCCGGCCAAGGTCTGAGGACATGACGATGCGCATTTTTTTCGCCGGCCTTGTCCTCCTGTCGCTCAGCGCCTGTGGTCCGCGGGTCAGCCCCGAGCAGACCGCCAAGGCCGTGGAGGCGTTCGCCACGGTGGAGAAAGTCCTGCAGCACCCGCGTTGCAGCAACTGCCACATACCGGGCGACCAGCCGCTGCAGTTCGATACGCAGACGCCGCACCAGATGGGCGTGGTGCGCGGGCCGGAAGGCAAGGGCGCCGCCGGCCTGCCTTGCGCCACCTGCCATGGCGACGCGAATGCGCCGACCAGCTACGGTCCGCATGCGCCCCCTGGCGCGCCGCATTGGGCGTTGCCGCCGCCGGACCACAAGATGGCCTGGATTGGCCTGCCTGCGGCGCAGCTGTGCGCGATGATCAAGGACAGGAAAAGCAACGGCGACCGCGACTTCGCTGCACTGCTCAAGCACGTCGGCGAAGACAAACTGGTGTTGTGGGGGTGGGATCCGGGCAACGGCCGGTTGCCGGTACCGGTGCCGCACGATCAGTTCGTCGCCGCGTTCAAGCAGTGGGCGGATGCGGGTGGGCCTTGTCCCGCGTCCTGATGTGCCTTGGGTTTTTCCCATCGCACTGCCCGACGCGATAAATCACGATGCAGGGCCCACCTGCATCGCTGGCTGAACCAATCCCCAGTGAATCTCCTCCTGGATGAACCGTGCGCTGCCTGCGCGGGCTCTCTGTCATTGCAACCGGTCGCCAACTTCACCAGATAGTGAAGGTGGCGGCGCATCCCATTGCCTCCGGGTTGCGTATTGAAGACAGACGGTTCACTTACGAGGATTCCATCATGACCATGACCCGCAGAGAGTTGCTGCGCAACGGCGGTTTTGCCATCGCCGGTGGCCTGTTCGGCCTCAGCGCCTGCAGCGCCCCGCCCTCGGCAGCGGCAACGTCGAAGGCCCAGTCATTCGAGATCATGCGCAGTGACGCGCAATGGCGCGAGCGGTTGACACCGGCGCAGTACCGCACCCTTCGCCAGGAGGGCACCGAGCGACCGTATTCCAGCCCACTCAACAGCGAACACCGCAAAGGTACGTTCGCCTGTGCGGGTTGTGCGTTGCCGTTGTTTGCTTCCACCACCAAGTTCGAGAGTGGAACCGGTTGGCCCAGTTTCTATGCGCCGCTGCCCAAGGCGGTGGGCGAAACACGCGACGTGTCGCTGGGCATGGCGCGCACGGAAGTGCACTGCCGGCGTTGCGGCGGGCACCTGGGCCATGTGTTCAATGACGGGCAACGCCCCACCGGATTGCGCTATTGCATGAACGGCGCCGCGATGACCTTCGCCACGGCCTGATCGACGGCAAAGGGCC
>JBDTZK010000317.1:0-3608 GCA_040005195.1 Pseudoxanthomonas sp. | reverse complement strand
CTTTTGCTGGCGGTGTTGTCTAGTACCTCCACCCTAGCATTTGGAGCCGATTTCATTTTTTAGATCATGGACTTGCGCTTAAGTCAGTGCCATTCGTGTCAGGGACAATTAGTTGGTAGATCTCTTTGGATCCTTCACGGACGAAATCATTTCTACCATGCTCATGGCGACAGCTACGGTTAGAGGCTTTTCATGGCAAAGTTTTTGAACACCAGCGCGACCAATTATTTCCTTGAAGAGCTGATCAAGGACGCCAAGGATCGTCTGATCCTGATCAGCCCTTATCTGAAGCTCAACGACCGGGTGAAGGAACTGCTGGCTGACAAGAATCGCCTGAAGATCGACGTGCGCATGGTCTACGGGAAGAGTGAGCTGCAGCCCGTCGAGATCAGTTGGCTCCGCGAGCTGACCTATATCCGCACCAGCTTCTGCAAGAACCTGCACGCCAAGTGCTATCTCAACGAGGAGCTGTGCATTGTCACCAGCCTCAACCTCTACGAGTTCAGCCAGGTCAACAACAACGAGATGGGCATCCTGATCCGCCGCGGAGAGGATGCAGAGCTGTACCGTGATGCTTATGAGGAAGCGCAGCGCATCATCCGCATCAGCGACGAGATACGCATCTCGATGGAACGTGTGGCAACGTCTGAGAACGCTAGTGCGGAAGAGAGCGAGCACGAGACTGGTCATGACGACGCCGACACCATCGGCAAGCTCAGTACATCAAAGCTGGGCCGCAAGCTGGGACTAAAGACGGTCGAACTGACAGACAAGCTGCTTGCCAGTGGCTATCTGGAGCTCAAGTCCGACAAGCCGCACCTCACCGAGAAGGGTAAAGCAGCAGGTGGAGAGTTTCGGATGAGTCCGCGCTTTGGCGGCTATTTTTTATGGCCCGATTCGTTGAAAATTTGACAGCGAACAAACGGTTGGCCAAGTTCTACGTCGGTTGCAATCGGTAGAAATCGGTAGCATCAGCTCGCGCGTTAAATAGGGGAAATTCAATGGATAGAGTCATGAGGAGTTTGCTGGCTGCTACCTGCGGCATCCTGCTGGCTGGTTGCAGCAGCTACCAAGTTGTTCCGACGACGAACAGCGTGCCTGGTACACGGTCCGGCCAAGTCGACGTTCTCTATTCGACGCCGCCACGTCCTTACATAAGTGTCGGCACGGTATCGGCAACGAGGTACAAGCCCGGCTGGACCGACCCTTCAGTGTCGGACGCATTGCCCGAGCTTCGTGCCGCCGCCGCAAAGGTGAACGCCGATGCCGTCATCGTTCGGTCTTCGCGATCAAACAATGATCGACATATCGTTGTAGAAGGCGAAGCGATCCGTTACACCGATGTTGCCGACCAAGGATCAACTTCCTCCGTTGAAACAGCTGCATCGGCTAGGGGATTCTCGAACGGTCGCGGTTGCGGAGATGTGTCGATTGTAAGCGATAGCAATGGGCGCACTGTCTACCAATCAAAGTGCCCCGGTGGCAGAACGCTCATCATCGAGTGCCATGTTCAGTCGTGTGATGCATTGAATTGAGTGCGCCGCGAAACAAAACGAAAAGAAGATTTCGTAGAATTTGCTATGAGCTATATGCATAACGTGGCCAGGTTCACTTCCTAATCATTGATGTGAACTTGATCCCTTTCGGCCTGCAGTAATTTAACTTTCAACAGGAGTAATCATGAAGAAATTTGTTTTGCTGAATTGCTGCCTAGCTTTGGCGGGTTGCGGATTGAAGCATCAGGTGGTCAGGCTCGATATTCCAGCTACATACGCAAGCCCCGCGCAAGGGAAGGTCATAGTGATTGCCAATGTCCAGGATGCTCGAATGAGTATCTTTGGCGTAAAACTCTCGGCCACTGAGCAAGCCAGAAATATTGGCGGCGTGCTCAGGGGTGGCAACGGTATTGCTGTGGATATCGAGGGAGAAACGGTAGCCGACCAGACGCGCCAGATCGCTACTGAGGCACTTCGGGGAATGGGATATAAGGTGGTGACCGGTGAGGCGGGTGATCTGGCAGCTACTCGCATCTCTTTTAAACTAATTCAGTTCGAAGTAAATATGCCTTTCGATTTTTGGCGGGCTGCCACCTATTCTCAGCACATGCTTGCTGACTTGAAAACAGACGTGGTGGTAGCTAGCGCTGGCGGGCCCAAGACCATCACCGTAGTTGGCCACGGGGAAAACGTCTACCAACGCGTTACTTCCGAGAATTGGCAAATCGCTATAAACAAGGCGATTGTCGACTATACCAAGCACTTGCAACAGGCAATGAGCAATATTGATTAGAAAGTTTCTGAATATTATTTTGGAACAAAGGGAAGAGAACTAACGCCACCGCCGCCGCCATTACCCACATTCGATCAGGCCGGTCCAGATCCAAGTTTTGGTTCGTAACTCAGCAAGGTGATGAAATGATTTCCGAAGTCGCGGCTGGTGGCAGCGAAGAGTTTGACGGCTGGAGTAGCGCCGTCTACTTCATTCCTTCCGTCGGACCGGAGTACGAATCAGGCCTGGTCGACGGGAAGCGCGTGTTGCTGCTCGGAGAGTCTCACTACGCCTCAGACCCGGCAGCCCCTGCATCGGGGCGTCGCTGCACAAGAGATGTCTTCGACGATTATCAAACCTGCGATCTGTGGCCGGGAAACAGGTTCTTTGGAAAGTTGCAACGCATCGCGACGCGCAACACTAATCCGACCGCGCAGGAATCCAATTTGGCGTGGGAGCGCATCGCCTTTGCCAATTTCGTCCAAGAATTTGTTGGCGACGGGCCTCGGCAAAGACCGACCCGTGATCAGTGGAAAACTGGCCAGCCTGCGCTCACCGAAATTGTCCGACGGCTGCGTCCCCATGCGGTCTTGGTACTCGGACGCGCAACCTGGAACCACATCACAGACGGACAAGCGTCAGACGAAGCCCCGATTCAAATGCCGGGGCGCCCGGAGCGTTCGATCTGGCTGATGCCCTATGAAGGCGGGTATGCGAAGTCGACCTGGATTTACCATCCATCGACTGGCTATGACAGCACCGCATCAGCCATCAAGGTCTTCGAGGCGCTGCTTGACCGGATTCAGCTTTCTGGTCCACAGCTTAAAAGTTGACTTGAACAAACGAGGAGCCGCCGTCGGTTTCACGTGCGACTTCCAAGGCGTTGATCAAGCATCCGTGACATAGCGCGTAAGGCGAACGTGCGGCCGCCAAATCATGTGTGGTGACGACGTCACCGCAAAGAAGGCAGCGATCCGACGCGGTCAGAGTGGTGCGCTCAGGGAGGCTCGTTTTCGCGATCGCCTGCTTTGCCGCCTCGCCGATACAGTTCACGCAAGCGCATCCGGACCTTCCTTGAATACGTCGCGTGGTGGTCGTGCCGCAAAAAGCGCAAGGTGTCATGTTCACCATCATCGTCCCCTGGATTGTGTTTGGTAGGAGAGTTTGTACCTCTGAAGTCTCATCCAAGGAGACCGGTCAACTCAGTGTTGCAAAAATAGTGTCAAGGACATTTGAACGAAGGAAAATGTCCCGACACCTTACTTTGGAAGGCGACTCTGAACCGCGGCCGCTAATCTTTTAAAGTCAATGAAAGCCCGCCAGCAGCTCATCCATGACCG
>JBDTZK010000316.1:0-3613 GCA_040005195.1 Pseudoxanthomonas sp. | reverse complement strand
TTTCCGAGACGCCACGAACGGCATGAACACCTATCCTGCGGGACGATTTTTGGAAAAGCCCCTATGCATGACCCGTTCACAGGTAAAAAAAACCCGGCCTGAGCCGGGTTTTTTTGGTCAGGCCGATACGGTATCGGCCACTTCCTTGTAATCCTCGATCTGGTCGAAATTCATATACCGGTAAATGTCTGCGCTGCTGGCATCCAGCACTCCCATGTCGGCCATGTATTCGGCCTTGGTAGGAATACGCCCCAGGCGTGAACAGATCGCAGCCAGTTCCGCTGAGCCCAGGTAGACATTGGAGTTTTTGCCCAGGCGATTCGGAAAGTTGCGGGTGCTGGTCGAAAACACGGTGGCGCCTTCGCGCACCTGCGCCTGGTTGCCCATGCACAGCGAGCAGCCGGGCATTTCCATGCGTGCACCTGCAGCGCCAAAGGTGCCGTAATGGCCTTCCTTGGTGAGTTCCGATGCATCCATCTTGGTCGGCGGTGCCACCCAGAGCTTGGTCGGGATATCACGCTTGCCTTCCAGCAATTTCGAGGCCGCGCGGAAATGGCCGATGTTGGTCATGCACGAGCCGATGAACACTTCCTCGATCACCGCACCGGCAACTTCCGACAGCGTTTTTACATCATCAGGATCATTCGGGCAGGCGACGATGGGCTCGTGCACATCGGCCAGGTCGATGTCGATGATTGCGGTGTATTCGGCATCGGCATCGCGCTCCAGCAATTGCGGGTCGGCCAGCCAGGCTTCCATCGCCTTGATCCGGCGGGTAATCGAACGGACGTCCTGGTAACCCTCGGCGATCATCCACTTCAGCATCACGATGTTGCTGTTGATGTATTCGATGATCGGCGCCTTGTCCAGATGCACTGTGCAGCCCGCGGCAGAACGCTCAGCAGAGGCATCAGACAACTCGAATGCCTGCTCGACTTTCAGATCTGGCAAGCCTTCGATTTCCAAGATGCGGCCCGAGAATATGTTTTTCTTGCCCTGCTTGGCCACGGTCAGCAAACCGGCTTTGATCGCGTACAGCGGGATCGCGTTGACCAGGTCACGCAGCGTTACACCCGGCTGCAATTTTCCCTTGAAGCGCACCAGTACCGATTCCGGCATGTCCAGCGGCATCACGCCGGTCGCGGCGGCGAACGCAACCAGCCCGGAGCCCGCCGGGAAGGAGATTCCGATCGGGAAACGCGTGTGCGAGTCGCCACCGGTACCGACCGTGTCAGGCAGCAACATGCGGTTGAGCCAGCTGTGGATGATGCCGTCACCCGGCCGCAGCGGAATGCCCCCGCGTGTACTGATGAACGCGGGTAGTTCGTGGTGTGTTTTCACGTCTACCGATTTCGGATACGCGGCGGTGTGGCAGAACGACTGCATCACCAGGTCCGCGCTGAAACCCAGGCAGGCCAGATCCTTCAGTTCGTCGCGCGTCATCGGGCCGGTGGTGTCCTGCGAACCCACCGAGGTCATCTTCGGCTCGCAATATGTGCCCGGACGCATGCCCTGCCCTTCCGGCAGGCCGCAGGCGCGGCCCACCATCTTCTGCGCCAAGGTGAAACCCTTGCCGGTATCGGCGGGCACCTGCGGCAAACGGAACAATGTGGAAACAGGCAAGCCGAGGGCTTCGCGTGCCTTGGCGGTCAGGCCACGGCCAATGATCAATGGAATACGTCCACCCGCGCGCACTTCATCGAACAACACTTCCGACTTGACCTGGAATTCGGCGATGACTTCGCCATTCTTCAGGGCCTTGCCTTCATACGGACGCAGTTCAACCACATCGCCCATGTCCATCTGAGTGACGTCCAGTTCGATCGGCAACGCGCCGGCGTCTTCCATGGTGTTGTAAAAAATAGGCGCGATCTTGCTGCCCAGGCACACACCACCGAAACGCTTGTTGGGGATGAACGGGATGTCTTCGCCGGTGAACCACAGCACCGAGTTGGTCGCGGATTTGCGGCTGGACCCGGTGCCCACGACGTCGCCCACGTAAGCGACCAGATTGCCTTTGTCCTTGAGCGATTCGATGAAAGCCACCGGCCCGCGCTTGCCATCTTCTTCCGGCGTGATGCCTTCGCGCTTGTTCTTCAGCATGGCCAGCGCGTGCAATGGAATATCCGGGCGCGTGGTGGCATCGGGTGCAGGCGACAGGTCATCGGTATTGGTTTCGCCGGTGATCTTCAGCACGGTGACGGTCAGGCTCTCGGGTACTTCGGGACGGCTAGTGAACCATTCGGCCTCGGCCCAGCTTTTCAGCACACCTTGCGCATGCGTGTTGCCGGCATCGGCCTTGTCCTTGACGTCATGGAAGGCGTCAAACATCAGCAAGGTTTTCTTCAGCGCCTCGGCAGCAATCGCAGCCAGCAGCGCATCGTCCAGCAATTCCACCAGCGGATGGATGTTGTAACCGCCCAGCATGGTGCCCAGCAGTTCAGTGGCGCGCTCGCGACTGATCAGCACGCATTGCTCGGTGCCGAAGGCGACAGCGGCCAGGTATGACGCTTTGACTTTTGCCGCATCGTCCACGCCAGCCGGTACCCGATGCGTGATCAGATCGACCAGGAAGGCTTCCTCTCCCGCAGGCGGTGCCTTGAGCAGCTCGATCACATCAGCGGTCTGTTGCGCGGACAGTGGCAGCGGCGGTATTCCAAGTGCGGCGCGTTCGGCAACATGATGGCGGTAGGCTTGCAGCATGGTGTTCTCCATAGATAGATTCAGTTGCGGATTTCAGGACGCCTTGGGAACGACGAGCTTCAATCCTTTGTAGTAGTCGCGAAAAAAACCTTCGTCGCGGGTGATCAATCCGTCGCATTGCAGCAAGGCGTGCGCGCCGATCAGGAAATCGGCGACGACACGTTCGCGATTGCCGCCGCGTGCGCGGAAACGCTTGTTCATATGGCCGGCACGCATCGCCGCGGCTTCCTGGGTGGGCAGGTAGCGGATGCCCAGCGAGGTCAGCGTGTCCATCAGGCTGACAGTGGTATCGAGCATCGCCTGTACTTCGGCGACCACGGCGTCGCAGACCACGACGTCTTCGCGCGCCAGAGCATCGCCGATGCATTGCTCGGAGGCTTCGGCATACAGGGGGTCACCCACCAGTACGTCCAGCAACACCGAAGAGTCGAGCGCGATCACTTGAGAGGGTCGCCGGGCGCACGGCCACGAATCGTGCGCATGGCGTCATCGGTGTTGCCCAGTCCTTCGACCAACTTGAATTTTCCCCGAACCTTGCGCAGGGCTTCGCTGACATCCTTGCGAAGGATGATGCGCCCGCCATCCAGTTCGACTTTCAAGGTGGTTCCTTTGGTCAGCCCAAGCGCATCACGAACGGCTTTGGGCAGCGTGATCTGGCCTCGTTCGGCAACGGTTGCTTCCATTGTTGCGCTCCTCAAGTATGCGCTGATAATACGTACTTTATTATCCATACTCAAGCGCGCATACTGTCCGAAACGAATGACAACCCTTGTTGTCATGCGGTCTGTCCCCGTATTTGGGGATAATGAACGAGAAGTCCTAAGGTGGCGACTGCCCCAGGCGCCCATCTCGATCAGCCACGATTTCCCCCAGCTACGGAGCCTCCCATGAGTGATTCCTTCGCCACCCG
>JBDTZK010000315.1:0-3621 GCA_040005195.1 Pseudoxanthomonas sp. | reverse complement strand
GCGAGAAGTAGAAATGGTAGTAGGGATACTGCGAGTGGAAGGATTCCTGGATCGGGTTATCCAGCGGAATACGATCGTAGTAGCGCCCGGCCCCACCAAACACCACCCAACTCTGGTCGTTGGCACCGCTGAAATCGTAGGAGAATCCGATACGCGGCTGGAACTGCCCCTTGTCTGATTTCCGGTTGTTGCCGGTGGAGATGTAGTCCGACGAAAGGCCGAGAAAATTGATCACGTCGATGTTGTTCTGCGGGGTGACGTAGTCCTTGTTGAACGGATCGGTTTCGTAATCCCAGCGCAGGCCGAGGTTCAACTGCAGGCGCTTGTTGACATCCCAATCGTCCTGAATGTACAGGCCGAACTGGCTGTTATTGATATCGGCGAACTTGCCCTGTGGCGAATAGAACGCCTCGAACGGGGCGTCATACCCTGTCGGTAGCCCGGGGTTGTAGTTGTAGGCGGGGTTGGCGTTGTTGTTCTCCAGCAGATTGAGGTTGTAGGTCGCATATTTCGCGCCCATCTTGACCACGTGCGTGCCATGCCAGGTGAGGTCGCTGAAGGTGAGGTCGTCACGCAAGGTCACATTGCGCTGCTTCTTGTCCTGCAAGCTCGATGCACCGCCGATCAGGCCCGCACCAAAGAAGTTTTGCGACACCAGATTCGGGTTGGCAGCGGTCGGATTGAACGCATAGCGGCCGTTGTCGATCAGTACTTCGTTGAGCCACCCGTCGCCCGAGTGCTTCCAATTGAACAAGTAATCATCGACGCTGTTCTTACGCAGCTGGCGCGCCTCGTAAGCGGTCTGACCACCAAACCCCAGAGTCTCCACATCGCGACGCCGGCTGATGCTGAAATCCACCGTGTCGTTATCGGTGGGATACCAAGTCAGCTTGCCGAACCACACATCCTCGCGAAAGGGTTTCGGGAACGTGCCGTTGTATTGGGTGAAGGCGGGATTGGTGAAGTTCACACCCTGGCTGCCGTCCTCGCGATTACCCTCATAGTTGAGGAAGAAAAACAATTTGTCCTTGACGATGGGACCGCCAAGGGTTGCGCCAAACTGGTCACGTCGATAATCAGCCTTCGGGTCGCCGCGGTCGTTGGCGAATTTCTCCTGCTCGACCATCCCTTTGGTCTGCAGATAGTCATAAATCGAACCATGAAAGTCATTGGAGCCCGACTTGGTGATCGCCGTGATCGTGGCGGTGCCGGCCTGCTCGTACTCAGCCTTGTAGTTCTGCACCAGTACGCGGAATTCCTGGATCGCCTCCTGCGAGAACGGATTGCCCTTGCTGGAATCCTGACCCACCAAGCCACCTTGCAGGATGTTGTTTTTCAAATTGGCGCCGTCGATGAAAACGTTGGTCTGATTCGATGGCTGACCGGCGGCGGAAAACCCTTTCTGATTCTGGTCGACCGGCACCGTGACGCCGGCGGCGAGCCCGGCAAAATTGAGGAAGTTGCGGCTGTTTTGAGGCAGCGCTTCGATCTGAACACGGCTCACGTTCTTCGCAACTTCTGACGTGCGGGTTTCCGGCAGCGGATGCCCGACCACTTTCACCGCTTCCAGGTTTGTCGCATCATCGGCCGATGCGCCTGTAGCGTTGGAACCCAGATCGAGATTTGCCGACTGGCCGATCTGCACGGTGACGGTTTCGCTGGACACGGTCTCCGATCCCACTTTGGCGTCAACCCGGTAATTGCCTGGCTTCAGCCCCACCAGCACGTAGCTGCCATCGGCACCGACTTGCGCCGTCCGCGAGGCATTGGTGGCCAGATTGGTAGCAGTCACCGTGGCACTACCAGTAGATCCTTCGCCGGTAGTGACGTGACCGCGTAACGTTGCATCAACAGTCTGTGCGTAGACGCTGGGAATCGCGACTAACAGGCAGCCGGCCAATGCGCATGCCAGCACCGAAGGGCGGGGCTGACGGGTCTTGTTCGAGTGGAATTTCATGGTGTCCTTCTCCTCCGGCCAAAAAGTGGGAGCCGGGCTTGGCTCCAATCCCCATGCAAACGATTACATTTGGGTGATCGCGATCGCGGCTGAGGCCTTGATCAGGAACTGTCTGAGCGCCGCACATGCCGCCGCGTGCGCGCAAGACTGGACTCGCGAACAATCAGGTCTGCATCCAGACGCACAGTGCCCGGTGAACCTGTCGATCCACCAGCAATACTTTCGAGCAGCATTGCCACTGCGCGCGCTCCTACATCCGCAATGTTCACGCGCATCGTGGTCAGGGTTGGGTGCACGTAACGTGCGAGTGGGATGTCATCGAATCCCGCAACCGCGATGTCACCCGGCACATTGATCCCGGCTTGGGCAAAAGCGAACAGGCAACCAAGCGCCATCATGTCATTGGCAGCGAAGACCGCATCCGGCAGTGCCGTCGCGGCGAGCATTTGCTGACCTGCCCGGTAGCCACTTGCTTCGTCGAAATCGCCCGGAATGATCCATTCGGTGGAACTGGGCACGCGTCGGGCCAGCGCGTCACGGTAACCCCGCAAGCGTTCGTGCGCATCGAAGTTTTCCTGCGGCCCGGCAACGAATGCGATCTGGCGGTGTCCGGCCTTGACCAGGTGTTCAACCATTTCGACCGCGCCACCATAGTTGTCGACACTGATGGCGGCAAAACCATCCGCTACCGCTTGGGTATTGATCAGCACGACCGGAAGCAGCGACAGATCTTCAGCCAGCAGGGCCGGCTTGGCGACATACGGCGACATGACAAGCAACCCGTCGACCCGTCCGACCATGGTCCGAAGCGCGGCGCTCTGTTCTTCGGGATGTCCGTGATCGCTCGAAACCAGCAAATGCATTCCACTGAGTCGTGCTGCCTGATCAATGCCACGCACCAGTTCGGAAAAAAACTCGCCGTACAAGTCCGGTAGCACCACACCCAGGGTATGCGTGCGACGACTGCTCAGGCTGCGCGCTGCGGCGTTGGGCGAATATTTCAGACTGCGGGCAACCGCATGCACCCGTTCGCGCACATCGGCGACCACGTTGCTGTGGCCATTCAGGGCGCGCGAAACGGTGGCGACCGAAACGTCCGCCACGCGCGCTACATCCTTGATGGTGACCCCTGCCATTGACCGGCCGCCCCTCCGCGGTTCGGGTTGCGGCTTGACTGTAATCGTTTACATGTGGCATGTAAAGGACTCGTTAAACGCATGAAATCAAGCCTTGAATCGATCGCCGCGCAGTGTTCATCACGCCCAAATGTGATGTCTGATCGGCCTGTAGTCACTCCGCTGGTGTAGATGCTTCTACGGAATCAAGCCTGAATATTCGAAGCGAATCGCGGCTCAGTGAACTAGCCGATTACCGTGGGTTAAGTGGTCGGCGCGTAGCGTCCCTCAGGTAGCCATCCGGCTGCGTTTCACCTATTTTTCAAGGGACTGACATGACAGACAATAAAATTGATCCGATCAAAGAAGAAGCGCGTGACATGAACCGTGATCCGCTGAGTGGCGCGCCGGGTGCGCATCCTGTTGGCACCGGTGTTGGCGCTACGGGTGGTGCGGTTGCCGGCGCAGCTGCTGGGTCCGTGGTTGGTCCCGTTGGAACCATCGTCGGCGGCGTGGTTGGTGCAGTGGTTGGCGGGCTGGTCGGCAAAG
>JBDTZK010000314.1:0-3631 GCA_040005195.1 Pseudoxanthomonas sp. | reverse complement strand
TGGTCCAGGCCGGCTTCGAAACACTGGTCGAGGCCGGCTACCAGCCGGAAATCGCGTACTACGAAGTGCTGCACGAACTGAAGCTGATCGTGGACCTGTTCTACGAAGGCGGCATTACCCGCATGCTGGAATTCATCTCCGAGACCGCGCAGTACGGCGACTACGTCAGTGGCCCGCGCGTGATCGATGCAGGCACCAAGCAGCGCATGAAGGACATCCTGACCGATATCCAGGACGGCACTTTCACCAGGAACTGGATCGCGGAATACGACGCCGGTCTGCCGAACTACAACAAGTTCAAGAAGGCCGACATGGAGCACCCGATCGAAGTCGTGGGCAAGCAACTGCGCGCCAAGATGGTGTGGTTGTCGGCCAACGCGTCGCAGCCTGATGCCGACGATGCTTCCTCTACCAAAAAGGCCACGACTGCATGAACACAACGGCTGCCATTGCCCCACGCAACGGCGCACGCTGGCTGACCCAGGCGCTGGAAGCCGAAGGCGTGGAAACGCTGTTCGGCTACCCGGGCGGCACCATCATGCCGTTCTACGACGCGCTGGTGGATTCGAATCTGAAACACATCCTGGTGCGCCATGAACAAGGCGCCGCGTTGGCCGCGAACGGTTACGCGCGCGCCAGTGGCCGCGTCGGCGTGTGCGTGGCCACCTCCGGTCCGGGCGCGTCCAACCTGATCACCGGCATTGCCGACGCAATGCTGGATTCAGTGCCGATGGTGTGCCTGACCGGACAAGTCGCCACCCACCTGATGGGCACGGATGCCTTCCAGGAACTGGATGTGTTCGGTCTGACCCTGCCTATCGTCAAGCACAGCTACATCGTGCGCCGCGTGGAAGACCTGCCGCACGTCGTGCGGGAAGCGTTTCGCATCGCCCGCGAAGGTCGTCCTGGACCGGTGTTGATCGACCTGCCGAAGGATGTGCAGGTCGCCGATGCATCACACCTGCCCGACCACGTGCCTGCGGAAGTCGAACTGCCGCCCGCGCCTGCGGATGCGGCATTGGCCGAAGCGATGGCGGCGATTGCCGGCGCGGAAAGGCCGGTGATCTACGGCGGCGGCGGAATTGCCCTGGCGGGCGCGACCGACGTGTTCCGTGAATTCGTGAATACCACGCAGATTCCCACCGTGCTGACCCTGCGCGGACTGGGTGCTCTGCCGGGCGGCCATCCGCATTACCTGGGCATGCTGGGCATGCACGGCACCCGCGCGGCGAACATGGCTGTGCAGGAATCGGATCTGCTGATCGTGGTGGGGGCGCGTTTCGACGATCGGGCCACCGGCAAGCTGGCCGAATTTGCACCGTTCGCGCGCGTCATACACCTGGATGCCGATGCCTACGAAATCTCCAAGCTGCGTACCGCCAACATTGCCTTGCCCGGCGATGTCGCCGCCGGCCTGCGCACGTTGGTGGGCGCGCGCACCAACTGCGATGACTGGCGCAAGCGTTGCCAGATGCTGGGCGAGAAGCATGGCTTTCGTTACGACGCGCCGGGCAATGACATCTATGCACCTGCGCTGTTGAAGCGCATGACCGAACTGGCGCCGGACGATGCCATCGTCACCTGCGACGTGGGCCAGCACCAGATGTGGGTCGCACAGCACTGCCGTTTCACCCATCCGCGCAACCACCTGACCAGCGGCGCGCTGGGCACGATGGGCTTCGGCCTGCCCGCCGCGATGGGCGCGCAGTTTGCGTGTCCCGATCGCACCGTGCTGCTGGTCAGTGGCGACGGCAGCTTCATGATGAACGTGCAGGAACTGGTGACCGTTGCCCGCTGCAAGCTGCCGGTGAAGATCGTGCTGCTGGACAACAGTTCACTGGGCATGGTGCGGCAGTGGCAGGAGCTGTTCTTCGCCAAGCGTTACAGCGAGATCGACCTGTCCGACAACCCGGACTTCGCGGCGTTGGCGGAAGTGTTCGGCATTCGCGCCCGCCGCATTGACCGGCGCGACCAGGTCGAAGACGCACTGGTCGATCTGCTGGCCCAACCCGGGCCTGCGCTGCTGCACGTGGCCATCGACATCCGTGCCAACGTCTGGCCGCTGGTGCCCCCCAACACCGCCAACAGCACGATGCTGGACAGCAATCCCGCGGAAGCCAAATCGGCCGAAAGCGAGACTACCCCACCGCGTACGGAGCCCACGCATGCGATACCGGCTTGATTTGGTGCTGAAACCAGCCGAAGGCGCGCTGACCCGCGTGATCGGCATGGCCGAGCGTCGCGGTTTCACCCCGCAGTCCATCAATGGCGAACCCGCCGCCGAAGACGGCCGCTGGCGCCTGCAATTGGTCGTGGAAGGACAACGCCCCCCCGAAACCCTGCGCCTGCAGATGCTGAAGGTGTATGACTGCGTGTCGGTGGAGATCACTGCGGTTGAGATGACGTCATGAACATCAACGGCAAAAGCAAAAGCAAATCCCCCCTGCCCCCCTTTTCAAAGTGGGAGTGTTCAAGGCTTCCAGAGGGAACCGGATCGCCGGCTCTGCCTCCCCCTTTGAAAAAGGGGGACTGAGGGGGATTTGCTCCTCCGCTTTCGCCAACCGCATAAAGGCCACTGCTTCACGGAGGAGTCTTCTTCCAGCGTCATCCGCATACCTTGCGCATTTCGATGCCTGATTCACCTGCCTCCGCCAGCAAGGAACCTGCCGTACAGGAGCCCGACGTAAGCGACGTAATCGTAACCGTGGCCGACGTACTGGCGGCGCAGGCGCGCTTGAGGCGTTATCTGCCACCGACACCGATGCACCATGCCGAACGCTTTGGGGTGATGCTGAAACTGGAGAACCTGCAGCGCACCGGTTCGTACAAGGTGCGTGGCGCGTTGAATGCACTGCTGGCCGCGCGTGAGCGTGGCGACCTGCGGCCGGTGATCGCTGCTTCGGCGGGGAACCATGCGCAGGGCTTGGCGTGGGCTGCCTACCGACTGGGCGTACAGGTGATCACGGTGATGCCGCATGGCGCACCCGAGAACAAGATTGCCGGCGTCTCGCACTGGGGCGCCACCGTGCGCCAGCATGGCGACAGCTACGACGAAGCCTATGCGTTTGCACGTGAGCTGGCCGAACAGAACGATTACCGGTTCCTGTCCGCGTTCGACGATCCCGATGTGATCGCCGGCCAGGGCACCGTGGGTATCGAGATCGCGTCGTACGCGCCGGACGTGGTGATCGTCCCTATCGGCGGCGGCGGCCTGGCCTCCGGCGTGGCCCTGGCCTTGAAATCCCAGGGCGTACGTGTGGTCGGCGCGCAGGTAGAGGGCGTCGATTCGATGGCGCGCATGCTGAAAGGCGACAGCCGTCCGATTGCCCCGGTCGCCAGCCTGGCCGATGGTGTGCGGGTGAAGATTCCCGGTTTCCTGACCCGTCGCCTGTGCGCCAGCCTGCTGGATGACGTGGTGATCGTGCGCGAGGCCGAACTGCGCGAAACCCTGGTCCGGCTGGCCCTGGAAGAAAATATCATCGCCGAGGGCGCGGGCGCATTGGCGCTGGCCGCTGGTCGCCGCGTCTCCGGTAAGCGAAAATGCGCGGTGGTGTCGGGCGGCAACATCGATGCACGGGTGCTGGCCGGCCTGCTGTCCGACGTGCGTCCGCGCGCGCCGCGCAAGCCGCGC
>JBDTZK010000313.1:0-3633 GCA_040005195.1 Pseudoxanthomonas sp. | reverse complement strand
GAGGCACCGATCACCGCAGCCAGCTTGCCGGCGAATGAGTTGCTTCCGGACGGTCGCGAGCCCACGTCGATGGCATTTTTCAGCACACCGGGTATTGAACGGTTGTATTCCGGAGTGACGAAAATCAGCGCATCAGCCGCTTCGACCTGTTGCTTGAAGCGGACCCCGGCTGACGGGTAGTCGCTATCGGAATCCTGGTTATAGAGCGGCAGGTCGGCAATCTCGACACGCTGCAGGTCGAAGCGGTCAGCGAACATGCCACTCACCGCAAGCGCCAGCTTCTTGTTGATCGACTCTTTGCGCAGGCTGCCGACGATGACCGCGATTTTGATCTGACTCATTCGGTACTCCTTGATGGATGAACCGATACTACCCACAGTCGCGCAAAGACGCCGTGCAGCCCTCTGCCATCAATCCAGACGGCCCGCCGCTTCCACGATATCCGCATCGCCGGGCAGCACCAGCAAGGCAGCACCCGCCAGTGGCGTATAAGTGTCCACGCCCACGACACGCTGGAAGGGCCGTCCGCCGAAGCCGGCTTCGGCGATGGCAGTGATGATGCCTTCGCCCACGCCTGCGGAATGGCGACCCTCGTCAACAATAAGGATCCGCTTGGCGGAACGTGCCTGTTCGGCGATGTACTGCTCGTTCAACGGCACCAGCCAGCGCAGGTCGACCACGCGCACTTCCCACCCATGCCTGGCCTCGATTTTACGACCCGCACGCAGGCTCATCGGCACACCGTTGCCATAGGTGAAGATGACCAGGTCGTCGGCGTGCTGGTCATAGACCCGGCCTTCGCCCAACACCATTGCCTGGTCGGGTTCCGGGTAAGTGGTCAACCACTGGCCATCGCCGGCTTCATACAGATCTTTGGTCATGTAAAGCGCGATGGGCTCCAGGAAGATGCTCACCCGTCCATCCACTTTCGCCAAGGCCGCCAGCGTGCGCAGCATGGTCGCGGCATCGTCGCCGCGTGAGGGGCAACCCACCACCAGGCCGGGGATATCACGCAATGCGGTAATCGAGTTGTCGTTGTGGAAATGCCCGCCGAAACCACGCTGATAGCCCAGCCCCGCCATGCGCACCACCATGGGGTTGCGATACTGGTTGTTGGAGAAGAACTGCAGCGATGCGGCTTCCCCGCGAATCTGGTCGCAGGCGTTGTGGAAATAGGCGAGGTACTGGATTTCCGGTATCGGCAGCATGCCCAGGTTGGCATAACCCTGCGCCAGACCCAGGATGATGGTTTCATCGAGCAGCGTATTGAACACGCGGCTGTTCTTGAACGCCTTGTGCAATCCCTTGGTGACGGTATAGACGCCACCCTTCTGGGCGACGTCTTCGCCGAACAGCAACGCCTCCGGATATTTGCAGAACAGGTCGTGCAAGGCGTTGTTGATCTGGATCGCAAGGTGCCGCGGCGGTTGTGCCTCTGGCAGTTTGGCGACACCGCCAAAGACCTGAAGACGCTTGTCTGCATCACCAGCACGCTGCGCTTCCGCCATCACCTTGGCGGGGGTATAGGGCGCCAGCGGCGCGATCACCTCTTCCAGGCTAGTGATTTTAGGTGTCTTGTCAGCCGCATCGGCCGCAGCGAAGCATTTGCGACGGATGTCTTCGTACAGCGCCAGCAATGCCTGCTTCGAATAAAGTCCCGACTGGAGCGCGATCGCCGCCGAACGCAACAGCGGGTCGCCCGCTTCCACGGCCACGAGCTCTTCGATAGGACGCCATTCGATTTCGAAGTCCGTCCCTGCGTGCCCCATGATCCGCGTGGTACGCAGGTGCAGGAACGTCGGGCGACGCGTACGCCGGCAATGCTCGACTGCGGCCTGCACTTGTCCGTAGCCATTGGCGAGATCCAGCCCGTCTGCGTAGAAATAATCCAGGTCGTTGCGCTTGGCGAAGTTGCGCTCGATCCATCCGCCTGGGGTCTTCACCGAAATGCCGATGCCATTGTCTTCGCACACAAACAGCACTGGCGCAGGAAGCTTCTGGTACGAAGTCCACGCCGCCGCATTGAATGCCGTCTGCGCGGTGGCGTGGTTGCTGGACGCATCACCAAACGAACAGATGGCGATGCTATCGTCGGGAATCGGCGATTCATAGCCGATGCGCTTGGCCTGTTCGATGGCCACGGCGGTGCCCAGCGCCTTGGGCAGGTGCGAGGCAATCGTCGAGGTCTGCGGCAGCACCCACAGCGGTTTGGAACCCCACACTTTGTGTCGGCCACCGGAAGCAGGATCTTCCGAGCTTGCGGCAAAGGAAAGCGCTGAATCAATGATCGGGTCCATGCCCGGCAGTTTCCGGAAGCGTTCGGCCATGAAAGCGCCGCTGCGGTAATGCAGGAATGCCGGATCGGTGTGCCGTGTGAGCCGTGCGACCATGGCGTTGCCTTCGTGGCCCGAGCTGCCGATGGTGTAGAAGACCTTGTTCTGCACGCGCAATACGCGCGCCATCAAGTCGAGATGGCGTGACACGAATTGCGATTCGAGCAGTTCGATGAAGGAGTGCGCATCCAGTGCGCTGCCTTCAAGCACCGCCTCGCCGGGAGCGGGCCTGGTTGCGACGCTTCCACTCCAGTCATTCACGAACTCGGTGAAGTTCTGGTCACAGATCTCGGCCCGGTTGAGGCCTCTCATGCGTGCGGGAATGGGTGGTGTGGTCATGGGCTCATCAGTTCCGGGAAGACAAGCGCGCAGCAACTTCCGCGCCTGGTTCGGGCATTGGGACAAAACCCGCGCACTGGCGCACACGCGCCAGCCAGCGGGAGACAAGGGGGGAACGGGACAGATCAAAGCCACCATCGGCAGCGCTATCGGTGTAAGCGAACAGCGCGATGTCGGCCACGCCATACATCGGGCCACTGAACCATTCCACAGACTGCAGGTGCTTCTCCATCACTGCCAGCGCCTGCTCACCACGTTCCAGCAGCCTGGGAAGTTCCGCGCGGCGCGGCGAGTCTGATGGCAACCAGCCACATATGAAGCGTGCGACGGCTATGTTGGGCTCATGGCTGTACTGCTCGAAGAACATCCAACTCAGCGCCTGCGCACGATCCCATATGTCGGCCGGAAGATAGTCACTACCTTCTGCCAGGTAGCAGAGGATGGCGTTGGACTCGACCAGCAAGCGACCGTCTTCCAGTTCCAGCATCGGCACGCGCCCGTTCGGGTTCCTGGCCAGGTATTCGGGCGTACGCGTCTGCCCGTTGGCGCTATCGATCTCGATCCAGCGATAGGCCTGACCCAACTGTTCCAGCAGCAGCCGGATCTTGTAGCAGTTGCCGGAAGTGGACATGCCGTAGACGGTAATCATCCCCTACCCTCCGCCTTGCGCCGCGCGTTCCATTCCTCGCGTGATTGCCCCCATACCTCGACGGGTTTCACATCCTGCGGCGCCGGCAGCCTGTCCATGTGCAGGAATCGCGAACCCAACTTGGCGGCGACTGCTTTCGAATTTTGGTTCTCTGCGGCGATGGTGTGAATGACTTCACTCCAGCCAAACTGATCGAAAACCCAGTCGGTCGCGGCAGTTGCGCCTTCCGGTGCGAAGCCCTTGCCCCAGTGTTCACGGGCAATGCTCCAACCCACCTCCGTGCCTGGCCAGCCTTCCGGCTGCCATGGACCC
>JBDTZK010000312.1:0-3637 GCA_040005195.1 Pseudoxanthomonas sp. | reverse complement strand
CCGGCGGCCAGCAACAACGCGCGGCGATCGCGCGCGCGCTCGCCGGCAGCCCGCGCCTGCTGCTGGCCGACGAACCCACCGGCAACCTCGACTCGCAAATGGCGCGCAGCGTGCTGGAGTTGTTGGAAGACATCAATTCGCAGGGCACCACCATCGTCATGGTCACGCACGATCCCGAGCTCGCCGCGCGCGCGCAACGCAATGTGCACATCGTCGACGGCATGGCCACCGACCTCTCTGTCGAACCGAGCCTGACGCGCGTGGCCAACGCATCGCGCGTCGACGCCACCTCCCCGAGTAACGCCTGAGGAATCCGCCATGTTCGCCTACTATTGCGATCTCGCGCTGCGCAGCTTCAAACGCAACCGGGTGCTGACCGCACTGATGGTGCTGGCGATCGCGCTCGGCATCGGCGCCAGCATGACCACGCTGACCGTGTTCCACGTCCTGTCCGGCGATCCGATACCGACCCGCAGCGACAAACTGTTCTACGTCCAGCTCGACCCCATGCCTATCGACAACTACATCGCCGGCAAGGAACCCGACGAGCAGGTTACCCGTTTTGATGCCGAAAAATTGCTGCGTGAAAAACGCGGTGACCGACAGGCAATGATGACCAGCGGCAGTGCTGCGATCACCCCGAATCAGCAGGGTCAGATGCCATTCCAGGTCGACGCCCGTTATGCTTCGGCCGACATCTTCCCCATGTTCGACGTGCCGTTCCTGTACGGCACCGGCTGGACCACCACCGAAGACGCGAAGCATGACCGGGTGGCGGTCATCGCCAAAGCCTTGAACGACAAATTGTTCGCCGGCGGCAACAGCGTGGGCAAGACCGTACGCTTGGACAAAAGCGATTTCAGGATTGTCGGCGTGATCGACGAATGGCGCCCAGCGCCACGCTTCTACGACATGAACAGCAACCTGTTCGGCGAGCTCGAACAGGTGTTCCTGCCGTTCTCGACTTCGCGCGATCTGAGGATGGAGCGTGGCGGCAGCGTAACTTGCTGGGGTGATTCCGGGACCGACCCGGAAGGCGAAACCGGCCTGAATACACCATGCACCTGGATCCAGTACTGGGTGCAGCTGGATAGCCCGGCCAAGGAAGCGGCGTATCGCCAGTATCTGGTCAACTATTCCGACCAGCAGCGCGCGAGCGGCCGTTACGAACGCCCGACCAATGTGCGCCTGCGCAACGTGATGGCTTGGTTGGATTTCAACAAAGTCGTGCCGGGCGACGTGCGCTTGCAGGTCTGGCTGGCATTCGGCTTCCTGCTGGTCTGCCTGCTCAATACCGTGGGCCTGCTGCTGGCGAAGTTTCTGCGCCGCAGCAGCGAGGTCGGCGTGCGCAGGGCCCTGGGTGCTTCGCGCCGTCAGATTTTCCTTCAATGCCTGGTGGAAGCCGGAACCATCGGTCTGGCCGGCGGCGGCGGCGGCCTGATCCTCGCTTGTGTTGGGTTGTGGACGGTGCGTCAACAACCGGCCAGCTATGCCGAGTTGGCACACCTGGACCCGCTGATGCTCCTCATGACCGTGATGCTGGCTTTGTTGGCCAGCCTGGTGGCGGGGCTGATCCCAGCCTGGCAGGCCATGCAGGTCACCCCCGCGATGCAGCTGAAGTCGCAATAACGCGCTCCCCTCCCCTTGCCCGCGTAGCCAGCAGGGGGAGGTCGGGAAGTGGTGCTTTTGCGGTTGCGTAGTTGGAATCCAAAGCAACGGCAAGGTTAAAGCGCCTCTCCCAAACGTCTCCTTCGCCTGCGGCGAGAGAGACGACACACCCGAACTCACGGAGAACTCCCATGGAACTGCGCCCCATCCTGTCCACCCTGCTACGTCACAAGACCGCTGCTGCGCTCATCGTGCTGGAGATCGCGCTCAGCTGCGCGATCATCTGTAATGCCCTGTTCCTTATCAGCGGCCGTGTGGACCGGCTCAATCTGGTCAGCGGAGTCGCCGAGAAGGAAGTCGTACGCGTACAGCTGACCGGCATCGGACAGGATGACAACGCTTCGGCCCTGACCCGCAGCTACCTGGCCCTGTTGCGAGGCCTGCCGGGGGTAAAGGCTGCCTCGGTGACCAACCAGGTTCCGTTCGTCAATTCCTCCGCGAACACTTCGATCAACCTTGAAAAGGACCAGAAGCAGCCGACCGTGCATTCCACCGTGTACCTGGGTGACGATCAGTTCATCGACGCGTTGGGTCTTAAGGTGGTGGCCGGCCGCAATTTCACCGCAGATGAATACATCGAGTGGGAGGCAATGGATGCGCCCGGCAGCAAAGTCTCTATTCCTTCGGTGATCATCACCCAAAGCTTGGCCAACAAGCTGTACCCGGGCCAGAACCCCGTCGGCAAGTCGTTCTACAGCTGGGGCGAAGACCCGATCCGGGTGGTGGGAATCGTCGAACATCTGGTGCGGCCGAGCGAACAGGGCGGCGCGGTAGCACACGAGTATTCGATGATCCTCCCCATCCGTGTGCCTTATTCGTTGAGCGGCAACTACCTGCTGCGCACCGACCCGGGCCGCCGTGCCGAGACACTGAAAGCGGCGGTGGCTGCGCTTGAGCGCAATGGGCCCAGCCGGATCATCCTGAGTAAAAACACCAAGACCATGGAAGACATGCGTGCGAAGTACTATCAGAAGGATCAGGCCATGATCTGGATGCTGGTCGCGGTGATCATCGCACTGCTGGTGGTGACCGCACTGGGCATCGTGGGCCTGGCGAGTTTCTGGGTGCAGCAGCGCACCAAGCAGATCGGCATCCGTCGTGCACTGGGCGCCACGCGCGGGCAGATCCTGCGCTACTTCCAGACCGAGAACTTCCTGCTGGCCACCATCGGTATCGTGCTGGGAATGATGATGGCCTACGGCATCAACCAGTTGCTGATGAGCACGTACGAGCTGCCACGACTGCCACTGATCTATCTGCCCGTGGGCGCGGTATTGCTGTGGCTGCTGGGCCAGATCGCGGTCTTCGGACCTGCACGCAAAGCGGCCTCGGTACCGCCGGCAGTAGCAACGCGCAGTGCCTGAGCCGTCGCTTCATCGCGGGAGGAGCCACGGCCCGGTCGCACAAGGACTCAAGGCTTTGGGGCCGAGGCTCCTTCCGCATTTCTCCGCTGGATTTTTTCGGGTTCATGCTGGGCTGCTTATAGTCATCTCCCCTTCGATCCGAAGCACACATGCCATGAACCGGTTCCGTTATTTGACCCTGATGCTTGCCCTTTCTGCCCTGACCCCCTGCGGCGTCTTGCAGGCGCAGGACAAGCAGGCAACGCCCGACAGCGGGGTGTTCGTTTCAGAAGGCACATTGGACACCTACGTCGGCACGTACGTGATCTCGCCGGGATTCAATGTGCGGGTGTGGCGCGAAGGCGAACAATTGATGTTGCAGGCGACGGGTCAGGCGGCCTGGCCGCTGCAAGGCATTTCGGAAACGGTATTCCGGGTGCAAGCCCTGGACGCCAAAGTCACCTTCGGCGAGAACGCCGCCGGCCAGACCGACCATCTGGTGTTGTTGATGGACGGCAACGAGACCAAGGCGGTAAAGAAATAGCAACGACACGCGGAGCCACGTCAAAATTTGATGGGACTCGGAAGGTCGAAAGAACAACCCCTCTCCCGCCTGCGGGAGAGGG
>JBDTZK010000311.1:0-3639 GCA_040005195.1 Pseudoxanthomonas sp. | reverse complement strand
GAATTGCGTTCACACAGGTCCTCCTCGATCGGCGGATTGAGCCAGGGGTGCAGTTGCGTGCCGATGCCACATGCGCCGGACTGCAGGTAGTCCAGCAACGGCCCATAGCCGTCGCGGTGCACGGCCACGGGGTAGTCTATAGCATAGGTGGGGACGCAGCCGAACCGCTCGAAGATGCGCTGCGCCTTCACCTGGTGGCGCATGGCCTCGATCCCGCTGGTGAGCGGGGGGACCACGGCCCAGTCGAACTCCTCCTCGGCGTCGATGATTACCAGCAGCACCGGCTGGTCCAGTCCGGGATCGGCGGGCACGACGGGCTGGCCGAACAGGCGGGGCGGCCCGGCCTTCGGGAACGCCAGGCCCAGCCGCCGCTTGATGTCCAGCACCGGTGCCGGCAGGTACGACGCTGCGAGGCGCGCGAACCCCTGCGCCGTTGGGCTGGTGTGCGCAAGCTGCTTGTCCAATTCGCGCGTCAACGCCAAGTCGCGCGCATGGAAGGCTGCGCCGGCGAACTGGTCCAGCGCAGCCGTTCGGCGCGCCTTCACCTTGGCCGCCGGCACGTCGAGAACGCGCTCGATCTGGTCGAGGTTGAACAGCGACGCGGCGAGCAGCCGGCGCGTGTTGCTGCTGATGCCGACGTCCCGCGTGTAGCGCGCCAGGACTTCTTGCACCGTCAGGATTTGCCACCCGCCCGCCGCGACCCGGAGCCACAAATTGTAGTCCTCGACCGAGATCAGTGCCCGGGCCTCATCGAAGCCGCCGATGTCGGCCCAGGCGGTGCGGCGCAGCAGCACGGTGCTGTTCACCAGCAGGTTGCTGTCCCAGAGCTGGTCGAAGTCGATCGACGCCGGGCAGACCTGGCCGGGCTTGTCGGATAGGCAGGCGATGATGCCGATGCGCGGATCGCGGTCGAACGTAAGCTGCCGCTCCAGCTTTTTGTGGAGCCAGATATCGTCCGCGTCGAGGAAGCCGATCCACCCGCTGGCTGCGGCGCGGATCCCGGTGTTGCGCGCGGCGCCGGGTCCGCCATTCGCCTGCTGGATCAGCCGCACCTTCGGCCCGAACGCCAGGGCGACTGCGGCGGTATCGTCCTTCGAGCCATCGTCCACGACGATGACCTCACGCGGCGGCACCGACTGTTGCAACGCGCTGCGCACGGCGGCGCCGAGCGTCGCCTGGGCGTTATAGGCCGGGATAACCACGCTAACGTCGGCCCTCAAGGACTTCCCTCTCTGCAATCGTTCAGGTTGTACGCTGCTGGACCTTTACCAGCAATACGTTATAAGAACCATTCATTGCGATGCTGAGCAGCGTATAGGTTTTTTAGGTTTTGTTGCGGAGGGGTGGAACCTCGTTTTGGGTGGGGCACCATACTTTCGCTTTGTGCTACTGACGCGCCAATGTTCCTTCACTGCTGCAACGGTGACCCTTGAATGGCTACCAGCACTCATGTTCCGTCATCTCGTAAACGCGGGCCGACGTTGTATGTCGCGCTATACCACGGCATTGATGCCTTAAGACGGAAAAAGCGGCATGAAGCCGGCTTGATGAACCATGAAAACCTATACCGCTTCCATCACGCGACAAAGCTTGGCTTTGGGGTCCTGTTCGCCGTCGATGCACAGCGGTCGGCCGACTTCGCTTCATTCGTGACAATGCTGTTTGGCTTCGACTTACTTCATGTGTGGTCGAACCGTGGGTGGTATGGTCGCGATATCGAGTACTTTGCATGAAACCGGCCGAGTTCGACCAGTTCGCAGACGAGTATTACGAACAGCACCGCACGAACATCGCGATCACAGGCGAGTCTCCCGAGTTCTTTGCCGAGTATAAGGTCAAAATCTTAAGTCAACTGGCCGCAGCCCGCAGCCCTGAGCCTAACCGCATACTCGATTTTGGCTCTGGCATCGGCAACTCGATCGCATACTTCCACCAGCATATGCCCGGATCACAACTGTCCTGCGCTGATGTGTCGAGACGTAGCCTGGAGCTGGCACAGCAACGTTTTCCCGATTTGGCGCATCAGATAGTGATCGGGGACAGGCGTATTCCTGCCGACGATGGCACGTTTGACATTTTGTTCTCGGCCTGCGTGTTTCATCATATTCCCCACGACGAGCACATTGACTGGCTGCGCGAGCTGTTGCGGGTTGCACGTCCCGGCGCCCTGCTCGTTGTGTTCGAACACAACCCGCTTAACCCGCTAACGGTCCGTGCGGTCAACACCTGTGCCTTCGACGAAAACGCTCGCCTTCTTAGCGCGCGAAGCCTGAAGGCACGTTACCGGCGTGCTGGGTGGCATCAGCCCCGTGCACGCTACCACCTGTTCTTCCCCCATGCCCTTGCAGCTCTGCGGCCGCTGGAGACGTATCTGTCGCGAATCCCGTTTGGCGCACAATACTCCGTCGCCGCGACGAAGCCGGGTTAGGTGCAATTACTCCGCTTCCTGGTTGTCGGCGTCTTAAACACCGGACTCGGTTTGGTGTGCATCTATGCAGCGATGTGGCTGCAACTCGACTACCGGGTGTCGAATGGCATCGGGTATGCGGTTGGCATCAGCGTGTCATTTGTGCTGAACCGTAACTGGACATTTCGCCATAGGGGTGACTGGCAGAATAGCCTTGGACGGTGGCTGGGTGTGACTGCATTAGCATACTCCCTGAACATCCTGGTTCTGATTGGCCTGCACCAGCGGCTCGGCGTCAACGCATACGCCGCCCAGCTCGGTGGCGCCGTGACCTACACCCTGGCCGCCTTCATGGGCGGACGCTACTTCGCGTTCCAGATGCTACCCCCGGCTATGTCCAAGGATGCGTAATGATGTCCGTCCGCCCAACCCTTGCCATTGTTGTGCCCTGCTTCAACGAAGAGGAAGTCCTCCCCGAAACGGCTTTGCGCCTCGCTATGTTGCTTGACCAGCTTGTGCGGGATGGACGCGCGGCGCCAGACAGCTATGCCTGTTTTGTGGATGACGGATCCCAAGACAACACTTGGGCAATCATAGAGGATCTGCAGGAACGGTCCGGCAGGTTCAATGGCATCAAGCTGTCTCGTAATAGGGGTCATCAGAACGCGTTGCTGGCAGGGCTGCTTGGGGTCACAGGTGACATTGTGATCTCGGTGGATGCCGACCTGCAAGATGACCTGAATGCCATCAATGGCATGCTAAAGGCGGCGAGCGACGGCGCTGACATCGTATATGGCGTCCGGAGCGCACGCACGTCCGATACGTTCATAAAACGAGGGACTGCCCGGATGTACTATCGACTTTTGGGGAGACTCGGCGTGGAGGTCGTGTTCGACCACGCGGACTTTCGCTTGATGACCCGCCAGGTGATCGAAGAACTTCGGCGATACGGGGAGTCCAACCTTTTTCTACGGGCGCTGATCCCGCAGCTCGGGTTTCGCACCAGCATCGTGACGTACGAACGAAGCGAACGCTTTGCAGGCACTTCCAAGTATCCGCTTCATAGAATGCTGGCACTGGCACTTGAGGGTGTGACATCGTTCTCCATCCGCCCATTGCGGGTCGTGACGGCCTTGGGAGTGGTCACGTCCGTGTTTGCCGTGTTGCTGACCATCTGGGCGCTCGTGGTCACCGTCGTGATGCAGGCGACGGTGCCCGGCTGGGCGTCGGTC